>DATFQE010000255.1:0-29316 GCA_035264445.1 Gaiellaceae bacterium
CGCCGATGGGCGGAATCGCCCTCGGCATCGACCGGATGACGATGGTGCTCGCGCGGGAGCCGAATCTCCGCGACGTGATCGCTTTCCCGAAGAACCAGGCCGGCGTCGACCCGATGAGCGGCGCGCCGTCCGAAGTTCCCGAAGAGCAGCTCAAAGAGCTAGGGATCCGGGTCGTCGCGCCGAACCCTTAGACGGTTACAGAGTGACCGCCGACGGCGCGGCCATACTGAGCCGCACCCCGAGGGAGGAGCACATGGCGCAAGAGATTCCTGCTCAGCAGCAACAGCCGGTGACGATGACGCCGCTTCCACGCGCGGAGGATCTGCCCGTCGTCGACAGGGGCTACGACGAGGCCCGCGTCCGCGACGCTTTCGAGGCCTTTCGCCGTCACGTCGTCCAGCTGCAGGCTCAGCTGAGGGTGCTCCAGGCCGCGGGCACGTCGGTCCAGATGGAGCCCAGTGGGCACGCCGTGCGCATGGACGCCCTCCACCTCATCCGCGAGGCCGCCGAGTTCGCCGACGTGATCGAGCAGGACGCGCAACGTGCGGCGGCGGTGCAGATCGGACGCACCGAGGAGGACATTCGCAAGCGCCAACAGGACCTCGCGCGCCGTGACGCCGAGGTCGAGCGCTACCGCGCCGAGAGCGAGCGCCAGCGCGCCGAGATCCTCAACAACGCCCGCAGCGAGTCGCGCGAGCTGCTCGCCGACGCGCAGCGCGAAGGCAACCAGGAACTGCGGGAGGCCGAGGCCCGCGGCGACCGGCTCCTGGAGCAGGCGCGGCACAACGCGACCGAGCTCACGAACGCCACGCGCGCCGAGGTCGAGCAGACGCTCGAGTGGGCGCGCGCTCAGGCCTCTGCGGTGATCCTGCGCGCGCAGCAAGGCGCAGAGCGTCTCCTCTCCGCGGCGGGTCTCGGCGACGAGGCCATGGCTCAGGTGGTCGCCGTTCTGATGGGCGACGCCGAGCGCCAGGCGGAGCCGATGCGGCCGCCGGCGATTCCACGGCCGACGGCCGCGCCCGAGCCGCCTCCCGACGAAAGCCCGACGGGTCCCTGAAGCCTCTAGCCTGTCCGCCGGATGGCAGGAGCGGGCCTGAGGTTCGTGCTCGAGGCGGGATTCCTGATCGCGCTGGCGGTCGCGGCGGGTTTCGCCGAGCTCAGCCCGACGACGATCGTGCTCGTGATGGCTGCCGCGTGGCTGCTCGTCGCGGTGATCGAGTGGCTCGCCTGGCGTGAGGCGCCGCGCATGACCCGCGCCGCCCGGGAGGAGCCCGCCGCGGCGCCTGCACCTGCCGAGCCGCTCGCGGTCGAGCCGGAGCCGGAACCGCGCCGTCGCTTCTGGCGCCGCCGCCGCGCGGAGCCCGAGCCGGCCGGCGAGGACACCCAGGACCTCCCGCCTCCCGAGCAGCAGCCGGCACCCGTCTCCGTCGAGGACCGCGGCACATGAGCGCTCGGGAGCTCGTCAAGCGGGCGAAGTTGTGGAGCTCGACGCGCCTGAACGGTCCGAACGCGGAGACGCTGCCGCCTCCAGATGCGGTCGAGCCGGCGGCGGGCGACCCCGTGGGTGAGTGGAACCTCTGGGAGCTCGAGCGTCGCGCCCGGGCGTACGCGGGCGCCAACGCCGTCCGCGAGGAGTGGGCCGCGACGTTCAGGCACCTGCGCGAGTTCGCCAAGTCCGACGGCCGGCTTCCGCCGCAGTTCGACTCCCTCGTCCGCGAGTCGTTTCCCGAGCTGACGCACGCGGGATGATGTTCGACGCACGCTTGCTCCAGCGCGAGGTTGCGCTCGCGGCCGCTGCGCTGCTCGCCGCGGTTCTCGCGATCGGCGTCGCGGACTGGCACGACTCGGAGCCGGCGAAGGCGGACGCACCCCAGTCGGTTCCCGCGCCCGGGGGTGGGTGGTACGAGGCGATCGCGGCGACGATCCGGGCGCCGAGCAAACCGACCGAGTGCGGCTACACGATCCGTCGGAACACGATCGGCGTCGCCCATCCGGTGCTTCCCTGCCAGGTCAAGCTCGTCGTCCGCTACGGCTCCAACGAGGTGCTGACGCAGGTGATCGGCAGGCCGCCGCGCGGGCCGGGACGCCAGTTCGGCCTCACTCGCGCGCTTGCCAGGGCCCTCGGTGCGAACGGCACCGTCCGCATCCGCTGGCGGTATGCCGCTCACCCCGAAGACTGACGGTAAGGTGAGACAGCTCGACGCTGTTCGTGAGCCGCGTTTCCAAGTAGAACCAACATCTACGGACAGGGAGCCTGCGTCCGGCGGCCGCCGGCAGGGCACCCACCTGGCTTGCCAGGTTCCACAGAGGCGTGGCAACGGCAGTGTCCTCGCCTCCCGGGCTTCGGCCCGGGAGGCGGCGAGCGCTACCGTGCTGCTGTGATCGACGTCGTCGGAGACGCCTCGCGCGACGGCCGGTGGGCCGCGGTCCGGCTCGCCGTCGACCGCGACCGGATCATCGAGGCCGACGCAGAGGGCCTCGACCGCTCGCTCGCGGGTCTGACGCTGCTCGAGGCGGCCGCAGTCGGCGGTGACGCGCTGGCGGTCGACGCGCTCGCCTCCGCGCTCGGCCGCGTCTTCCGCGCCGCCCCGGACACCGAGCGCGTAGCCGTTGCCATGAGCGGCGGCGTCGACAGCGCCGTGGCGCTCCTGCGCGCGGGGCCGAAGGCGATCGGCGTCACCCTGCGCCTGTGGCTGGATCCGAAGGGGCCTGACTCCGAGCGCGCCTGCTGCTCGCCGGCGGCCGTCGTCGCCGCGCGCGAGACGTGTCACCAGCTGGGTCTGCCTCACGTGACGCTCGACCTTCGCGAGGAGTTCCGCGACGCGGTCGTGCAGCCGTTCGTGCAGGGCTACGCGCGCGGCGAGACGCCCAATCCCTGCCTCCGCTGCAACGGCGACTTTCGCTTCGACGAGCTGCTCGCGTTCGCCCGCCGGGCCGGCGCGCCGAAGCTCGCGACCGGCCATTACGCCAGGATCGTCGAGCGCGACGGCCGGCTCCTGCTCGCCCGCGCGGCCGATCCGGACAAGGACCAGTCGTACATGCTCGCCACGCTCGACCCTCGTCACCTGGGCCGCCTCGGGTTTCCGCTCGGTACCCAGGACAAGGCGGCAACGCGGGCCGAGGCAGCGCGAGCCGGTCTCGCTGTCGCAACGCGCGCCGAGAGCCAGGAAGCCTGCTTCCTCGCGGGCGACGACTACCGCGCCTTCCTCGAGCGCCACGGCGTTTCCTCCGAGGAGGGGCCGGTGGTCGACGAGCAGGGGCGCGAGCTTGGCCGGCACGCCGGCTTCTGGCGCTTCACGCCCGGCCAGCGCAAGGGACTCGGAGTCTCGACCGGGATTCCGCTCTACGCGGTGCGCACTGACCCGCGCGCGAACACCGTCGTCGTCGGCCCCCGGGAGACGCTCGCGTGCGCGGGCGTGCGGGCGCGCGGGAGGCTGTACGCGTCGGTTCACCGGGTGGAGGCCAAGCTCCGCTACCGCTCGCCGGCGATCGGCGCCGAGGTGGAGCCGAGCGCCCGGGGTTTCGCGCTGCGACTCGACCGCCCGGCGTACGGCGTCGCGAAGGGCCAGGCCGCCGTCCTCTACGACCGCGACGCCGTCGTCGGCGTCGGACGAATCTCGGCTACGGTGGCTCCCTCTTGAGCGAGATCAGGCTGACGATTCCCGGAGAGCGGGAGTACTTCGGGGTCGCTCATCTCGTCCTCGGCGGGCTCGCGAGCCGTCATTCGCTCACGATCGAGAGCTTCGAGGACCTGCTGCTCGCGCTCGACGGCCTCCTCGACCGCACACGCGGCGAGCCGGCGGTCACCCTGTCGGTGCACGTCGACGGCGGGGAGATCCGGGCCGACGTCGGCCCGTTCGCCGCGGGCTCGGTGCGCGACGAGCTCGAGCGCGACTCCGGTGACGGCATCGGCCTACGCAGGCTCCTCGATACCGTCGTGGACGGTTTCTCCGTTGCCCACCGGGACGGCGGAGATTGGGTGCAGCTCACGAAGGCCGCACGATCGGCGAACGCGGGCTGATGGCGGGCGACGACCAGCTCCTCCTCAAGCGGTACCACGAGCAGGGCGACGTCTCCGCGCGCGAGAAGCTGATCGAGCACTACATGCCGCTCGTGCGCTCGCTCGCCCGGCGCTACTCGTACCGCGGCGAGCAGCTCGAGGACCTCGTCCAGATCGGCGCGATCGGCCTGATCAAGGCGATCGACCGCTTCGACGTCAATCGCGGCGTCGAGCTGACCACGTACGCGACGCCGAATATCATCGGCGAGATCAAGCGTCACTTCCGGGACAAGGGGTGGTCGGTGCGCGTGCCGCGCGGCCTCCAAGAGCTGAACGTCCAGCTCTCGCGCATCGTCGAGCAGCTGACGATTCAGCTCGGCCGCTCGCCCACGATCCCCGAGCTGGCGGAGGCGGCCGGCGTCGAGGAGGAAGAGGTGCTCGAGGCGCTCGAAAGCGGCCGCGCCTACAGCTCGGTGTCGCTCTCGACGGGCGGTGGGGGCGGCGACGACGACGACGAGCTCGACCCGCTCGAGTCGCTCGGCGAAGAGGAGCACGAGTACCAGGTCTCCGAGGACCGCGTCGTGCTCGAGCCGGGCTTCAAGGTGCTCGACGACCGCGAGCGGATGATCCTGCACCTGCGCTTCTTCAAGGGCTTGACTCAGTCGCAGATCGCCCAGCAGATCGGGATCTCGCAAATGCACGTCTCGCGCTTGATCCGGCGGTCGCTCGAGAAGATTCGCGCCGAGATCGCCGCCGACGAGGTCGAGCAGCCGCCCAGCCGCCGCGTCGCGCGCGGCTAGCGCCGACCCCGAATCCGGACGACAATGGCCCTCAAGATGGTGGTCACCGACCTCGACCGCGGCCGTGAGGCGTACGAGCGGCGGGCCTGGCTCGACGCCTACGAGGCCCTCACCCGGGCCGACGCTCGTTCGCCCCTGGCCGCACAGGATCTCGAGCTGCTCGCCGTCTCGGCGTCCATGGTCGGCCGCATGGACGACTACTTCGCGCTGCTGGAGCGGACGCATCGCGTGTATCTCGAGTCCGACGAGCTACTGCGGGCGGCGGGCGCGGCCATCTGGATCGGGATGAACCTCGCCGCGCGCGGAGATTTGGGTCCGGCGGGCGGCTGGTTCGGCCGTGCGCAGCGGCTGGTCGAACGCGACGGCACAGACTGCGTGGAGCGGGGGTGGTTGCTCGTGCCGCTCTCGCTTCAGCAGGAGGCGGCAGGCGACCTCGACGCGGCGTTCGCAACGCTGAGCGACGCCGTCCAGATTGGCGAGCGCTTCCGGGACTCCGACCTCCTCGCCGCGGCAATCCAGTTCCAGGGCCTGCTCCGGATCAAGCAGGGCCGAGCCGAGGAAGGCCTGAGGCTTCTCGACGAGGCGATGGTCGGCGTCACCGCCGGCGAGGTATCGCCCGAGTTGACGGGGATCGTCTACTGCGCGGTGATCTTGGGCTGCGAGGAAGCGTTCGACACCCGCCGGGCCCAGGAATGGACGACGGCGTTGGCGCACTGGTGCGAGCTGCAGCCGCAGATGGTGGCCTTTACGGGCCGTTGCCTCGCGCATCGCGCCGGCATCCTCGAGCGCCAGGGTGCGTGGAACGACGCGCTGGCCGAGGCACGCCTGGCACGCGAGCGGTGTGAGGCCGCGATGAACCGCGGAGCCGCGGGTCAGGCCCTCTATCAGGAGGGCGAGCTCCTCCGCCTCCAGGGCAAGTTCCGCGAGGCCGAGGACGCGTATCGGAAGGCGAACACGTACGGACGGCAGCCGCAGCCGGGCCTCGCGCTGTTACGGCTCGCGCAGGGCGACGACGACGCGGCGGCCGCGAGCATCCGCCGCGTGCTCGCCGAGACGGTGGAGCCGCTTCCGCGAGCCGCGCTGCTTCCCGCGTTCGCGGAAATCGCGCTCGAGCGTGGCGAAGCCGCCGACGCGCGCAAGGCGTCGAGCGAGCTCGCCGAGGTTGCGGCGAGCAGCGGCAGCGCGATGCTCGGGGCGATCGCCGCACAGGTGCGCGGGGCCGTCGAGCTCGTGGACGGCGATGCGGAAGCAGCCCTCGTGTCGCTCCGGCGAGCGTGGCAGGTGTGGGAGGAGCTCGGGGCGCCGTACCAGTCGGCTCGCACCCGCGTGCTCGTCGGTGAGGCGTGTGCCGCGCTCGGCGATCACGACGCGGCGGCTCTCGAACTCGAGGCTGCCCGCGCCGGCTTCGAGCGGCTCGGGGCGGTGCCGGACCTGACCCGGCTTGCGCGCGTTCGCACGGAATCGCACGGGCTCACTGCGCGAGAGCTCGAGGTTCTCCGCCTCGTGGCAGCCGGCAGAACGAACCGGCAGATCGCCGCCGAGCTCGTCGTCAGCGAGCACACCGTGGCGCGGCACCTGCAGAACATCTTCGGCAAGCTCGGCGTCTCCTCGCGCACTGCGGCGACGGCGTTCGCGTTCGAACGACACCTGGTCTGAGCGTCCCTCGTGGTCAGAATTGACCACGCCGCGCCCGCCTGAAGTTGGCGGATCCGCGCGATGCGGCGGAGCGTCCACGTTCCTAGCCTCGACGCAAGAAGCCGAGCATCGAAGGAGGCGCAAGATGAGCGCGGATCTCTACGACACCGTCGTGATCGGAGGCGGCCAGGCCGGGTTGACGGCCGGCTACTTCCTGGCGCAGCAGGACGAGCCTTTCGTGATCCTCGACGCGAACGACCGAGTCGGCGACGCGTGGCGGAAGCGCTGGGACTCGCTGAGATTGTTCACGCCCGCGAGCTTCAGCGGGCTGCCGGGCTTCCGCTTCCCTGGGCCGCGGTGGTCGTTTCCGACCAAGGACGAGCTCGCCGATTACCTCGAGGAGTACGCGGCGCGCTTCGAGCTGCCCGTGCGAACGGGCGTCGCGGTCGAACGTGTCGGCAAGAGGCGCGACCGCTTCGTCGTCGCGGCCGGCGATCGCACCTACGAGTCCTCCAACGTGATCGTTGCGACGGGCGCCCACCAGATCCCGCGTGTCCCCGACTTCGCGAGTGAGCTCGATCCGGGGATCGTGCAACTGCACTCGAGCGAGTACCGCAACCCCTCGCAAGTCCGGGGCGAGCACGTTCTCATCGTCGGTGCCGGCAACTCCGGTGCCGAGATCGCGCTCGAGCTGTCGAAGGCCCACGCCTGTCGGATCGCGGGGCCGAAGACCGGAGAGATTCCTCTGCGGCACGGAACGATCCCTGCACGCTTCGGGTTCCGGGCCTTCCGTTTCGTCGGTCACCGTGTCCTGAGGGTCGACACGGCGCTCGGCCGCAGGCTCGGCCCGAAGCTGGCCTCGGGCGGCGACCCGCTGATCCGGACGAGGCTCAGGGATCTCTCCGCCGCCGGCGTCGAGCATGTGCCGAGGGTGGTCGGGGTTCGCGAAGGCCTGCCGGCGCTCGACGACGGGCGCGTCCTCGAGGTCGGGAACGTTGTCTGGTGCACGGGCTTCCGGACGGACTTCCGGTGGATCGACCTGCCCGTCTTCGACGAGGACGGCCGCCCGCGGCACTACCGCGGCATCGTCGAGTCCGAGCCGGGCCTGTCGTTCCTCGGTCTCGTCTTCCAGTACTCGCTGTCGTCCGACGTGCTGCCGAATCGCGGCCGCGACGCGCGTTATCTCGCCAGGCACATCGCGCGTCGGCGCAAGGAGGTTCCGTCAGCGGCCGACGTGCTCCTTGCTGCATAGACTCGCGGCTTGGAGGGGGAACGGGTACGCGATGTCGACGGCGTCGCCGTCCGCGAATGGGGCGAGGACGACTGGCCGACGGCGGTGTTCTGGCACGCGGTCGGCCCGCTCGCGTCCGGCGCGTACGGACGCGAGCTGGCGCCGGCGCTCGTGGCACGCCGTTGGCGGCTGCTCGCGCCCGACGCGCCCGGCTACGGCCTGACGCCGCCGCGTGCTCCCGACGCGTACGAGCTCGACGCGCTCGCCGATCTCCTGCTCGCGCTCGCCGGCGAGCGCGCGGCGCTGATCGGGCACTCGTGGGGCGGCGCCGTGGCGCTTTGCGCGGCCGCCGCGCGACCGGACTCGGTGAGCGCCGTGGTTCTGCTCGACAGTGGCCATTTCGACTACCAGGACCTGGAGGACGCCGATCCGGACGCGACGCTGCAGGACCTGGCCGAGCAGTCCAGGGCGCGTCTCGTGCCCGTCGCCGACTGGGAGGAGCTCGTCCGCGAGGTACGCGGCGAGGTCCGGCGCGAGCCGACCAAGACGCTGCTCGGGATCTTCCGCGAGGGCGCCGAGCAGCGGGACGACGGCCTCTGGCCGAAGTCGCCGCCCGAGGTGCGGGCCGCCGCGCTCCTGGGGCTGCTGCGTGGGCGGCGGATGAGCGCGCTCTGGCCGGCGCTCGGCGAGGCCGGGGTTCCCGTCCTGCTGCTCACGGCCACCGAGCCGCCGGAGTCGCGGGCCCGGAACGACGAGGCCGCGGCACGTCTCCTGGCTGCGATCCCGACCGCCGAGTGGCGTCCCGTCGACGGCGTGGGCCACGATCTGATCGCCGACCGCGGGCCCGAGCTCGGCGAGCTCGTCGCGGACTGGCTCGCGACGCGGCCGTAGACTGCGGCGCGCCGTGGAAGAGCTTCGCCCAGGCCTCTGGTACTGGACCGCGATTCATCCGACGTGGTACGACAACGAGGTCGGCTCGTACGCGTGGGATTCAGGCTCGACGCTCGTCCTGATCGACCCGCTGTCGCCACCGAGGCTCGTCGACGAGCTGGCGCGCGGCAAGGAGGTCGCGACGATCCTGACGTGCGACTGGCACGATCGCAGCGCGCCCGAGCTCGTGGAACGCCTGGGCTCGCGGATCCACGCTCCGGCGGGCGGGGACGGCGGCCTGGACGCCGAGCTGTTCGAGCCGGGTCAGGCTGGGCTGCCGGCCGGCATCGAGGCGTTCGCCGCCACGCATCCGGGCGAGGTCGCGCTCTGGATCGGCGAGCTCGACGCGCTCGTCATCGGCGACGCCCTGATCACCAAGGAAGGCACGCTGATCGTGCCGCCGACCTGGCTGCCCGAGAACGACACGGTGGCAGAGGCACAGCGGCGGATGGCGCCGCTGCTCGAGCTTCCGGTCGAGCTCGTGCTGACGACGCACGGCGAGCCTGTACGCGAGGACGCGGCGGAGGCACTGCGCAAGGCGCTCCTACAATCGTCCTCGTGAAGGCGACGGCGGAGATCCGCGAAGGCTTCCTGCGCTACTTCGAGGAGAAGGGCCATGTGCGGCTGCCGTCGGCGCCGCTGATCCCGCCGCCCGACGACCCGACGACGCTGCTGATCAGCGCCGGGATGCAGCCACTGAAGCCGTACTTCCTCGGCGTGAAGGACCCGCCGGCGACGCTGCTCACGACCTACCAGAAGTGCTTCCGCGCGACCGACATCGAAGAGGTCGGGCTCGACGGCTACCACCTCTCGTTCTTCGAGATGATGGGCAACTTCTCGATCGGCGAGTACTTCAAGGAGGGAGCGGTCGAGCTCGCCTGGGAGTTCATGTTCGAGCGGCTCGAGATCGACCGCGACCGGCTCTGGGTGAGCGTGTTCGGCGGCGACGCGGTCCTCGGGCTCGGCGAGGACGAGGTCGCAATCGAGGCGTGGGTGAAGGTCGGCATGCCGCGCGAGCGGATCGTCGGGCTGCCGCGGTCCGAGAACTTCTGGCAGGCCGGCGAGACGGGGCCGTGCGGGCCGTGCTCGGAGATGTACTACGACCGCGGCGAGGAGCTCTCGTGCGGCCGGCCGACCTGCGGGCCCGGCTGCCCGTGCGAGCGCTACCTCGAGTTCTGGAACCTCGTCTTCATGGAGTTCGACCTGCACGAGGACGGCAAGCTGACGCCGCTGCCCAAGCCCGTGATCGACACCGGGCTCGGGCTGGAGCGCACAGCGTCGATCCAACAGGCCGTGATCTCGGTCTACGAGACCGATGGCTACCAGAAGATCATGGATTGGATCGAGGTCGAGAGCGGGGTCGGCTGGCAGAGCTCGGAGAAGGCGACGAAGGCGCACCGGATCATCGCCGACCACGGGCGGGGGATGACCTTCCTCGTGGCCGACGGCGTCACGCCGTCGAACGAGGGGCGCGGGTACGTGCTACGGCGCGTGATCCGCCGCGCGGTGCAGCAGGCGCGCGCGATCGGGCTCGGCGATCTCTGGCGGATCGCCGCCGTGGTGATCGAGCAGATGACGCAGTGGTATCCGGAGCTCGAGGAGAACCGCGTCCAGATCGAGCAGACCGTGCGGGCCGAGGAGGAGCGCTTCAACCAGACCCTCGAGCGCGGCATGCGGCTCTTCGAGGAGATCGCGGAGCGCGGCGGCGACATCTCCGGCGAGGACGCGTTCCGGCTGCACGACACCTACGGCTTCCCGCTCGAGCTGACGATCGAGCTCGCGCACGAGCGGGGGCTCGGCGTCAACGCCGAGGAGTTCACCAAGCTGATGGAGGAGCAGCGGACGCGGTCGCGCGCCGGCGCCGGCCGCGCAGAGGTCGAGGCGGCGGAGTTCGCGCGCTCGGCCGGCTTCGAGACCGCGTTCGTCGGCTACGAGAAGACGGACGTCCTGACGCAGATCGGCGCGCTCGAGCCGCTGGAGGGCGGGCTGTTCCTCGCAAAGCTGCGGGAGTCGCCGTTCTATCCCGACGGCGGCGGCCAGGTCACCGACCAGGGCTACCTCGAGAACGAGGAGACCGGCGCGCGGGCTCGGCTCCACGAGGCGCACCGGATCGGCGACGACCAGGTGCTCGTGTTCGAGGGTGAGGGCTTCGCGGCCGGGGACCGCGTTCGCGCCGTCGTCCTCTGGTCGGCGCGGTTCCCGACGATGGCGAACCACACGGCGACGCACCTGCTCCACGCCGCGCTGCGCGAGGTGCTCGGCGATCACGTCAGGCAGGCCGGCTCGGCCGTGCGCCCCGACAAGCTCCGCTTCGACTTCACGCACGAGCGGGCGCTCACCGACGAGGAGCGCGAGCGCGTGGAGGAGATCGTGAACGAGAAGGTCTTCGAGAACCACCCCGTGCACGTCTTCGAGACGCCGCTCGAGGAGGCGCGCAACCTCGGCGCGATGATGCTGTTCGGCGAGAAGTACGGCGAGGACGTGCGGGTCGTGGAGGTCCCCGGGTTCTCGCGCGAGCTCTGCGGCGGCACGCACGTCCGCTCGACCGCGGAGATCGGGCCGTTCGTGCTCGTCTCCGAGAGCTCGGTCGGCAGCGGCGCGCGCCGGATCGAGGCGCTGACCGCCGGCGAGGCCTACACGTGGCTCCGCGAACGCGGGCGGGAGCTCGACGACGTCCGCCGCGAGCTGGAGCGCGCGCGCAAGGAGGCGAAGGCGCCGAAGACCGCAGCCGCGGGCGCGGATGTCTCCTACCGGGACGAGACCGATGGGATCGTGACGGCGGAGGTGACGGCGGTAAAGGGGGCGCAGCTCCGCGACCTCTCCGACCAGATCAGGCAACAGAAGCGTGCGCAGGCGGTGCTGCTCGGCTCCGTCGACGACGGCCGCGCGTACCTCGTCGTCAATCTCGACAAGTCGCTCGTCGATCGTGGTCTCGACGCCGTGCCGGTCGCGCGCGAGGCGGGGAAGAAGATCGGCGGCGGCGGGGGCGGCCGTCCGAACCTCGGCGAGGCAGGCGGGAAGAACCCGGCCGGCCTCGAAGAGGCGTACCAGGTTGCGAGGAGCCAGCTAGTTTCTGCTCTGACTTGAAGGTCGTCGCCCTCGACTTCGGACGCGCGCGGACCGGCGTCGCCGTCTCCGACCCGACCGGCACGCTCGCGCGGCCGCTCGGGGTCGTCGAGCGGGCCGCGACGGATGCGGGGCTTGCCCGGGTCGTCGAGCTCGTCCGGTCGGAGGAAGCGGAGCAGGTGGTCGTCGGGATGCCGCTGACACTCCGAGGTGAGCATGGGGAGCAGGCTCGGGAGACGCAGGCCTTCGTCGAGGCTCTCCGCGCGGCCGTCGACGTCCCCGTCGAAACCTTCGACGAGCGTTTCACCACGACCCTCGCCGAGCGAGGAAACGGAACCCCGGCCGACGCGCGAGCGGCGGCACACCTGCTGAGCGGTTATCTCGAGTGGCGGAGACGCTGACCCGACCTCCGGCGGCGCCGCCTCCACGGCGGCGGGTCTCACGACGACGCGTGCTCGTCCGGCGCTTCGTCGCGCTGGCCGTGCTGCTCGTGTTTCTCGGCGCCGCCGCGTGGGCCGCCGTCGCCGGGATCGGCGGCGTCAAGGACAAGGTCGCGCCGCCCCCTCCGCCGCCGGCCGCTCCGCCGCCGCCGAAGCCGCTCAAGGTGATCTTCCCGGAGGGCTTCACCCGGCGCGAGATGGCCGAGCGCGTCGCCGCCGTCAAGCAGATCGCGGCCGAGAAGCGGAAGAAGAAGACGCGGATCTCGGAGGCGGCGTACCTGAAGCTGACGGAGCGGTCGGCACTGCCGGGCCGGTTCGCGGAGGACGGGAAGCCCCGTGACCTCGAGGGCTTCCTGTTCCCGGCGACCTACGAGTTCTTGCCGCGGACGACGACGAAGCAGCTGGTGAACAAGCAGCTGACGGCGTTCCGGCGCGGCTGGGCGAAACTCGATCTCGGCTACGCCAAGTCGAAGAACCTGACGCCGTACGACGTGCTGATCATCGCGTCGATGGTCGAGAAGGAGACGCTTGCGCCGGAGGAGCGGCCGCTGGTGGCGGCGGTGATCTACAACCGGCTGAAGGCCGGGATGCCGCTCGGGATCGACGCGACGATCCGCTACGGGCTGAACGTGCCCGGGACGGAGTCGCTGCGCCAGTCGCACCTGGCGAACCCGACGCCGTACAACACGCGCCTCCATGCAGGCCTCCCGCCGACCCCGATCGCGAACCCCGGCCTCGCCTCGCTGCAGGCGGCCTCGCACCCGCGCAACGTCGACTACCTGTTCTTCGCCCGCAAACCGGACAAGGTCCATCACTTCTTCACGGCCGACGAGGACGAGTTCCTCCAGTACCTGGCCGAACACGGCTACGGCTAGGCGAGCGGTGCCGTAGCCGTCCCCCACCCATCGGGGTGGGGCTCGGGAGCCCGCCTCCCTCGCCGACGAGCCTACCGCGCAGGCGCAGACGAAACCCGCGCTGCTCCGTGAATCTTTCGGGTCGGCTCGTCCACAGGGCTCGCTTCGGTCAGAGTCCGCGGCGTGATCACCGCCGAGACACGGCTCGTCGCGCTGGTCGGTCATCCCGTCGCCGGCTCGCTGTCGCCGCGGATGCAGAACGCGGCCTTCGCGGCCCGCGGCCTCGACTGGGCGTATGTCGCGCTCGCCGTGGCGCCGGCCGACCTCGAGACGGCCGTTCGGGGGCTCGCCGCGGCCGGGTTCGCCGGCGCCAACGTGACCGCTCCCCACAAGCTCGCGGCCGCGGCGCTCGCCGAGACCGACCTCGCCTCCGTGAACACGCTCGTGTTCGACCGGGGCACGATTCGTGGACACTCGACCGATGCGGCCGTTGTCGACGGTATCGCCGCGGAACGCCCCGTCGTGATCGGCGACGGCGGCGCCGCCCGTGCCTTCTCCGACGCGCTTCCCGGGGCGCGGACGTACGCGCGCCGCAGCGACTGGCCACCCGAGGTCGAGGACGCCGACCTGATCGTCAACGCCACGCCGGTCCGGGACGAAGCTCTCGTCCGGCTCGCCGCCGGCCAGACGCTTATCGACCTGCCGTATCCGGACACGGCCACGGCGATCGCGGCCCGCGAGGCCGGGGCTCGAGTGATCGGCGGGCTCGAGGTGCTCGTGGCGCAGGGCGCGGCCGCGTTCGAGCTCTGGACCGGGCTGCCCGCGCCGATCGACGTGATGCGCCGGGCCGTAGGCTTGCCCACGTGACGCTGGAGCTGAGGACCGCAGGCGAGTCGCACGGCCCCGCGCTCGTCGCGATCGTAAGCGGCCTGCCCTCGGGGCTCGTCATCGACCGGGCGGCGGTCGACGCCGACCTCGCACGCCGCCAGGAGGGCTACGGCCGCAGTCCACGGCAGCGGATCGAGCGCGACCAGGTGGAGGTTCTCGCCGGCCTGCGCCACGGGCGCACGCTGGGCACGCCGCTTGCGCTCGTCGTCCGCAACCGCGACCACGCGAACTGGGAGTGGGGCATGAGCCCGTGGCCGCCTGAGGGCGAGCCGCACGGCAAGGGCACGAAACCGGTCACGCTCCCGCGCCCGGGGCACGCCGACCTCGCGGGCACCCAGAAGCACGGCTTCGACGACGTTCGGAACACGCTCGAGCGTGCGAGCGCGCGTCAGACGGCCGTCATCGTCGCCGCCGGCGCGGTCGCAAAGGCGTTTCTGCGCGGGCTCGGGATGGCGGTGGAGAGCCGGGTCGTCGAGCTGGGCGACATCGACGCGGCCCGGGCCGAGCGGGACACGGTCGGCGGCGTCGTCGAGGGCCGGGCGCGCGGAGTCCCGCCGGGCCTCGGCTCGTACGCGAGCCGCGACGAGCGCCTCGACGCAAGGCTGGCCGCGGCCGTGATGGGAATCCAGGCGGTCAAGGGCGTCGAGATCGGCGAGGGCTTCGCGCTCGCGCGGCTCCGCGGCTCCGAGGCGCATGACGAGATCCAGCCGGGCCTCCGCCGTGCCAGTAACCGCGCCGGCGGGATCGAGGGCGGCGTCTCGAACGGCGAGGAGATCGTCGTTCGCGCGGCGATGAAACCGCTTCCGACGCTCATGCGGCCGCTTCATTCGGTGGATCTGGCGACCGGCGAGCCGGCCGACGCGCACGTCGAGCGAAGCGACGTCGCGGCGGTCGAAGCGCTCGCGGTGGTCGTGGAGGCGGCCGTGGCGTTCGAGCTCGCACGGGCCGCGCGCGAGAAGCTCGGCGGCGACGCGATGGTCGACGTCCTCGCGGCGCACCGCGCCTACCTCGAACGGATCGAGTGGACCGCCACCTCGCCCTGATCGGCTTCATGGGTGCGGGCAAGTCCACGCTCGGGCGCGACGCCGCAGAGCTCATCGGGTTGCCGTTCGTCGACGTCGACCAGCTCGTAGCGGAGGACTACGGCGGCACGGTGGCCGAGCTGTTCGCGCGGGACGGCGAGGAACGCTTCCGCGAGGTCGAGGAGGAGTGGGCGGTCTCGATGCTCGAGTCGCCGGACGCGCGCGTGCTTTCCCTGGGCGGCGGCGCGATCGAATCGCCGCGGACACGCGAGGCGCTGCGCGCCCACGCGAGGACCGTGTGGCTCGACGTTCCGCTCGAGACCTCGTGGGAACGGTCGCGGGGCACCGCGCGGCCCCTCGCCGAGGACGAGGACACCTTCGCGCAGCTGTACGAGCGGCGGCGGCCGCTCTACGACGCGGCGGCCGACTTCGTCGCGCACGACCTCGACGACGTCGTGCTCGCCGCCGCTGGTGTTCAGTTCGGGGTCGGCGCGCTCGAGCTCCTCGGTTCCCTCGTGCCCGGCGACGGCGCCGTCGCGCTCGTCACCGACGCGACGGTGGCCGGGATCCACGGGGCGACCGCGCAACTCGCGCTGGGGGAACGGCTCGTCGGCGTCCACGAGCTTCCGGCCGGCGAGGAGGCGAAGACGCTGGCGGTCTGCGAGCGCCTCTGGCGCGAGGTCGAGCTCGGCCGCGAGGGCACGATCGTCGCGCTCGGCGGCGGCGCGACCACCGACACCGCGGGCTTCGTGGCGGCTGCGCACATGCGCGGCATCCCCTGGGTCGCTGTGCCGACCACGCTCGTTGGGCAGGTCGACGCGGGGATCGGCGGGAAGACCGGCGTGAACCTCCCCGAGGCGAAGAACCAGGTCGGCGCCTTCCACTGGCCGGTGCGGACCGTTCTCGACCCGGGGTTGCTCGCCACCCTGCCCGCCCGCGAGCGCGAGAACGGCGCCGCAGAGGTCGTCAAGACGGGCCTGCTCGCAGGCGAGGCGTTCTGGGAGCTTCCGGAACCCGAGCAGGTTCGGCGCTCCGCGGCCTACAAGGCGCGCGTCTGCCTCCGCGACCCGCACGAGCGGGGCGAGCGAGCCAAGCTGAACCTCGGTCACACGTTCGCGCACGCGCTCGAGGCCGCGTCCGACTACGAGCTTCCGCACGGGCGCGCCGTCGCGCTCGGGCTGCTGGCAGCGCTGCGGCTGTCCGGGCTGCCGACCGACGTCGTCGAGGAACGGCTCCGTCCCGAGCGAGTGAAGGTCGACCGCGAGCGCGCGTGGGCGGCCCTCTTGCGGGACAAGAAGGGCGCGCGGAGGCGGCCGAGGCTCGTGCTGCTCGAGAAGCCCGGTGTGCCGCGAATCGGCGTCGAACTTCCTCCCGAGCACGTTCGCGCCGCGCTGGACGCGCTGATAGAACCCTGAGCCGTGCGCGTGATCGTTCTCAACGGGGTCAACCTGAACGTCGTCGGGCGGCGGCAGCCAGAGCTCTACGGCGGGCTGAGCCTCGCGGAGCTCGAAAGCCGGATCTACTCGTGGGCATCCGAGCTCGGGCTGACCGTGCTGTGTCGACAGACGAACGCGGAGGCGCAGTACGTCGATTGGTGCCATGAGGCGCTCGACTGGGCGGACGGCGTCGTCGCGAACCCGGCGGCGTGGACGCACTACAGCTACGCGATCCACGACGCGCTCGAGCTCTTCCGCGTCCCTGTCGTCGAAGTGCACCTCTCAAACGTCGAAGAACGCGAGGAGTGGCGGCGGCACTCGGTGCTGGCGGACATCGCGGCCGCGCGCGTGATCGGCAAGGGCCCGAACGGCTACCGCGAGGCGCTCGAGTACCTGGCGGCGGCGAAGTGAACGGCCGCGTCGACCGGCTCCGCGACTCGCTCGAGGAGCCGCTGCTCGTCAGCGCGCCCGCGAACGTCCGCTACCTCACGGGCTTCGTCAGCTCCAACGCGGCCGTGCTCGTCGAGCGCGACCGCGTGCGGTTGTTCACCGACTTCCGCTACGCCGAGGCCGCACGCGCCGTCGAAGGCGTCGAGGTCGAGCTCCTGAAACGGAACCTCTACGGCAGCCTCGCCGAGCTGCTCTCGGGCCGGATCGGCTTCGAGACGAGCGGCCTCACGTACGCCTCGTGGGAGACGCTCACCGCCGGCGGTGCGGAGCTGGTTCCGCGCCCCGGCCTCGTGGAAGCGCTCCGTGCGGTCAAGGACGAGTCGGAGCTCCGTGCGATCCGGGCGGCGGCCGGGATCACGAACCGCGTCTATGACGCCCTCTGGAAGGAGCAGTTCGTCGGCCGCTCCGAACGCGACGTCGCCTGGCGGATCGAGGTGCTGTTCCACGAGCTCGGCGCGGAGGGCGTTTCGTTTCCGCCCGTCGTCGCCGCAGGCCCGAACGGCGCCAAGCCGCACGCCGATCCAGGGGAAACGCCGATCGGGCCCGGGCAGACGGTCGTCGTCGACGCCGGCTGCATCGTCGACGGCTACTGCTCCGACTGTACGCGCACGTTCGCGACGGAACCGCTTCCCGACGAGCTCGCGCGTGCGTACGAGGTCTGCCTCGCGGCGCAGGAGGAGGCGCTCGCCGCCGTGCGCACCGGTGAGCGCGGGGAGGACGTCGACGGGGTTGCGCGGCGGCGGATCGACGGCGCAGGGTTCGGCGAGGCCTTTGGCCACGGGCTCGGCCACGGCATCGGACTGCTCGTCCACGAGGCGCCTCGGCTCGCGCCGGAGTCCGGCGACGTGCTCGCGACCGGGAACGTCGTAACTGTCGAGCCCGGCATCTACGTCAGCGGCCTGGGCGGGATCCGGATCGAGGACCTCGTCGTCGTCGGCGACGACGGCCCCGAGGTGCTGACCTCGTTCCCCAAGGAACTGACGACCGTTCACTAGACTGGCCCGCCGTGGCCGACGTCGTCAATACGAACCAGTTCAAGAACGGCATGCACATCGAGCTCGACGGCGGCGTCTGGCGGATCGTCGAGTTCCAGCACGTGAAGCCCGGCAAGGGCGGCGCGTTCGTGCGGACGAAGGTGAAGAACATCGACTCCGGGGCGGTCGTCGACCGCACGTTCCGCGCCGGCGAGAAGTTCCCGCGCGTGCACACCGAGGTGAAGAACACGCAATACCTCTACGACGCCGGCGACGAGGTCGTGTTCATGGACGAAGGCACGTACGAGCAGTTCTCGCTCACACGCGACTCGGTCGCGGAGGCACTCGACTTCGTGGAGCCGTCGTCGACGGTTCAGATGCTGACGATCGACGGCAAGCCGTCGGGGATCCAGCTGCCGTCGTCGGTCGAGCTGGGGGTCAAGGAGACCGAGCCCGGTGTGCGCGGGGACACCGTCTCGAACGTGACGAAGCCCGCGACGCTCGAGACCGGCGCCGTCGTGCAGGTGCCGCTGTTCGTGAACCCGGGAGACCGCATCAAGGTCGACCCCCGCGAGCGGCGCTACATCTCGCGCGCCTAGCCGTTTTCACACAATCGGCACGATCGCGCGCGGGGTGTGTGACGCGCTGCCGTCTAGCCTCGTCGAGTCCCCGGGTGGGTGGGGGTTAGGGATGGGGCACGGCGCACGCCTGCGGCGGGGTTAACCTCTCCCCGGCACGGCATGCCCGCGCTCGTCGACACCACCATCCGCCTGCTCTCACAGGAGCCGCTCGCCGGTCGCCTGCCGACCGCGGCGATCCTCGAGCTCGCCGAGATCCTCGACGGCGCCGGCTTCGCCTACCTCGAAGTCTCGGGCGGCGGTGTCTTCCACAGCGCCGTGCGCGGCGGCGTCGAGAGCCCCTGGGAGCGGATCCGCGCGCTGAAGTCCCGCACGACCACGCCGCTCGGGCTCGCGCTGCGCGGCCGCTTCCTCGTCGGCTCGCGCCCCGTCGGCGGCGACTTCGCGCGTCGCTTCGTGGCCAGCGCGGCCGAGAGCGGGATCGACGTGTTCCGCCTCCACGACCCGCTCAACGACGTCGAGAACCTGCGCGAGGCCGGCGAGGCGATCACGGACGCGGACAAGGAGTTCGACGCCGGCCTGATCTACAGCCCCGGGCCGACCGGCGAGACGGAGACGCTCGTCGCTCAGGCGCGCAAGCTGTCCGGCCTCGGCGCCGCCCGCGTGCTCCTGCACGACCCCTCGGGCTCGCTCGCCCCGCACCGCGCGCACGAGCTCGTCTCGGCGATTGCCGAGGCGTCGGGCCTGCCGGTCGGGATCTACAACCAGGGCTCCGCCGGAAACGGCCTCGCCGACGCGCTCGAGGCGGCGCGCGCAGGGGCCGACCGCATCGCGTGCGCGGTCTACCCCGTCGCCCTCACTCTCCATCGCGTCTCGGGCGAGGCGCTCGCGCACGCGCTCGCAGGGCTCGGCCTCGACAGCGGCGTCGACGTCGATGCGCTCTGGCGCGCAGCCGACCTCGTGGACGAGCACATCGGGGACGAGCCGGTCACGCCTCTGGCGCCGCGGGTCGCGGTCCGCGCCGCACAGCACAACGTCCCGGCCGGGCTGGTCGCGAGCCTCGATGCGCAGCTCCGGGCGCATGCCGCCGGCGACCGGATCGACGAGGTGCTCGACGAGCTCGGGCGGATCCGCGCCGAGGCCGGCTGGCCGCCGCTGGCCGCGCCGATCGGCCAGATTCTCGGCTCGCAGGCGCTCGTCCACGTGCTCTCGGCGACGAGGTACGGCCTGGTCGTGGACGAGCTTCGCGATCTCGTGCAGGGCGCGTTCGGGACGCCGCCCGCGGCGCTCGATCCCGCCGTCGAGCGCGCGGTCAAGCTGCTCTCGGGAGATGTGCCGACCGACCAGCCGGCGTCCGACCTCGAAGCGATCCGCGACGAGGCCGAGGGCCTGGCCGCGAGCGAGGAGGAGCTCCTGCTGCTGGCGCTGTTCGGGGTCGAGTCGGAGCCACTCCTCCAGACGATCCGGAGCCGCACGCGCGGTGACGACTCGCTCGTCGGCGGCGGCGTCGACCAGAGCCGCGCCGAGCGCATCCGGGAGCTGGTGCGGATCGTCCAGGAGTCCGGCGTCGGCGAGCTTTCGATCGAGGAGTCGGGGCTGCGCGTCTCCGTCCGCCGGAGTGAGGATCGAGCTCCCACCGAGGTGGCGCCCGTCGGCGCCTCCTTCGCAGCGCCCGCGGAGCCCGAGCCGGCGCCCGTGTCGCCGCCGTCGGACGGCGTCGTGCGCATCGAGGCTCCTATGGTCGGCACGTTCTACCGCGCGCCCCAGCCGGGCGCGCCGCCGTTCGTCCAGGAGGGCGACGCGGTGGCGCCGGGGCAGACGCTCTGCATCCTGGAGGCGATGAAGCTCATGAACGAGGTCAAGGCCGACGTCGAGGCGATCGTCCGATCGATCGCCGTCGAGAACGGCGAGGCCGTCGAGTACGGGCAGCTGCTGTTCGAGCTCGAGCCGGCGCACGGCCGGCCGCTCGACGCGCTTTGACGTGATGTTCTCGCGGGTTCTCGTCGGGAATCGCGGTGAGGTGGCCGTTCGGGTCATCCGCGCGCTGCACGAGCAGGGCATCGAGGCCGTCGCCGTCTATTCCACGGCGGATCGGGACTCGCTGCACGTGGCCCTCGCCGACCGGGCCGTCTGCATCGGGCCGCCGACCGCTGCACAGAGCTACCTGAAGATCCCGGCGCTGATCGGGGCGGCCGCGACCACCGGGTGCGAGGCGGTGCATCCGGGGTGGGGCTTTCTCGCCGAGAACGCCGCGTTCGCGCGGGCGTGCGCCGAGAACGACCTGGTCTTCATCGGTCCGACGCCGGAGACGCTGGCGCGGATGGGCGACAAGAGCGCCGCGAAGCGCGAGATGGCCGCCGCCGGGCTCCCGCTCGTTCCGGGCACCGCGAGGCCCGCCACGCTCGACGAGGCCCGAACGGCCGCGGCCGAAGCCGGCTACCCGGTGCTGCTGAAGGCTGCAGCCGGCGGCGGCGGCAAGGGAATGCGGCTGGTGGGCGGCCCCGACGAGCTCGAGCGCGCGTACTCGACCGCGGCCGCCGAGGCCGAGGCGGCGTTCGGCGACGCGAGCCTCTACGTCGAGAAGGCGATCTCGCCTGCGAGGCACGTCGAGATCCAGGTGCTCGCGGACGCGGAGGGCAACGTCCTCACGCTCGGCGAGCGCGAGTGCTCGATCCAACGTCGCCACCAGAAGCTGATCGAGGAGTCGCCGTCGGCGGCGCTGACGCCGAAGCTCCGCGAGGAGATGGAGAGCGCGGCCGAGATCGCCTGCGACGCGATCGCCTACCGCAACGCCGGGACGTTCGAGTTCCTCGTCGGGCCGGACGGCTCGTTCTACTTCATCGAGCTCAACGCGCGGCTGCAGGTCGAGCACCCGGTGAGCGAGCTCTGCACGGGAATCGACCTCGTCCGCGAGCAGTTACGCGTTGCCGCCGGCGAGTCGCTCATGCTGACGGGGCGCGCGCCGCGGCGCGGGCACGCGATCGAGCTCCGGATCAACGCCGAGGACCCCACCCGCGACTTCATGCCGAGCCCCGGCCGGCTCGAGCGGTTCCGACCGCCCCTCGGCCCGGGGGTGCGTGTGGACTCCTCGGTCAGCGAGGGCTCCTCGATCCCGCCGTTCTACGACTCGCTGCTCGCGAAACTGATCGTCTGGGACGTCGACCGGCCCGCCGCGATCGCGCGTGCTCTCAGGGCCCTGACCGAGTTCGACGTGGCCGGCGTTCCCACGACGATAGCGGCCGTCGGCGACATCCTCCGCAGCGAGGAGTTCCAGTCGGGCCGCTATTCGACGAGCTTCCTCGAGGAGGCCGGCGCCCGTCTGCCGGCGCTCGCGGGGGCCGCCTGATGGCCGGGCGGCGGGCGGCCAGGCGGGCCGCGCTGACGATGCTCTACCGCTGGGACGTCGCGGGCGAGCCGCTGGCGGCGCAGGAGGGCGAGGAGATCGATTCCTTCTCGATCGAGACCGCCAAGGCCGTGGCGGCCCGCGCCGAGGAGCTCGACCGCCGCATCGACGAGGCGGCGATCGGATGGACGGCAGACAGAATGGGCGCGGTGGAGCGGAACGTGCTGCGGATGGGCATCTACGAGCTCGAGAGCGGCTCGGTGCCGCCGGAGGTCGCGATCAGCGAGGCGGTGAAGCTGGCGCGGCGCTACGCGTCGAACGAGGCCGGCAAGTTCGTCAACGGGATCCTCGACCGGATCGCCAGGGAGCGTGCCGCGTGAGACGCCGCGTGCGGTGTCCGTTTCGAGCCGTGGGGCTTCGCCCGTGCGGCTGTCTGAAATGACCGCCCGAGACGCTGATCGTTGGCAGGAGACGCCGTGAGCGCCGAGGACTCGCTGAAACGGGCCGAAGAGCTGCTCGAGAAGCTCGAGGCCGCCCGCGCCCGCCTCGAGGCGACCGACGACCCGGATGCGGCGATCGAGGTGCTCTCCGAGCTGGCCGAGCTGGCGCGCGAGGTCGAAACGGAGCTCACCCGCGCCAAGCGCGAGGCGGATGCGGCCGGCTGACGAGCTTCGCGAGCTGGTCGAGGCCTACGTCGACGAGCTGGAACTGGCCGACGAGCTCGGCGCGCTCAGGCAGCCGATGCGCTACGCGGTCGACGGCGGGGGGAAGCGACTGAGGCCGGTCCTTTGTCTCGCCGTTGCGGAGGCGGCGGGCGCCGACGTCGAGGATGCCCTGCCGGCGGCGATCTCGCTCGAGCTCGTCCACACGTTCTCGCTCGTGCACGACGACCTGCCCGCGCTGGATGACGACGACGAGCGCCGTGGCCGGCCGACCATCCACGTCGCGTTCGGCGAGGCCAACGCGATTCTCGCCGGCGACGCGCTGCTCGCCGAGGCGTTGCGGCTCGCGCTGTCCTACGACGACGCCGCGGTCGCGCGCGAGCTAACCGACGCGGTCCTCGGGATGATCGGCGGCCAGGCGCGCGACGTCGCCGGCGACAACGGCGACCTCACGTTGCTGCACCGGTTGAAGACGGGTCGGCTGTTCGCGGCGTGCGTCGGCTGCGCGTTGTGGGTTGCGGGCATCCCCGAGCCCGAGCAGGCGCCGTGGCGGGCGTTCGCCGACGAGCTCGGCCCGCTCTTCCAGATCGTCGACGACATCCTCGACGGGGACGGCGTCGTGCTCGTTCACGGCGCGGAGACCGCGCGGCGGCTGGCGGACGAGGCGGCCGAGCGCGCGCTGGCCCGGCTGCGTCAGATTCCGGCCGAGACGTACGTGCTCGCAGAGATCGTCGCCGGGCTCGCCGCACGGACGTCCTAAGACTCCAGGTCGCGTGCGAGCAGGTCCATGAGCAGCCCGTCGCTCCAGGTTCCGTCGGGCTCGCGCTGGTACTCGCGCATCACGCCGACGGGGCGGAAGCCGGCTTTCTCGTAGGCCCGGATCGCGCGCGCGTTGTGCGCGACGGGGTCGATCGTGAGGCGATGGTGCCCGCGGTCCTCGACGAGGTGGCGCGCGAGCGTGCGGACGGTATCGGTGCCGAGGCCGCGATCCTGGTACGGCGCGCCGAGGAAGAGGTCGATGCCCGCGTGCCGGTATTCGGGGTCCGTCTCCTCCGCGTACTGCACGAGGCCGACGACGTCGTCGTCGTGGAGCACGGCGAAGAAGCCCTCGTCGGGCTTGCCACGCGCCTTCTCCGCGAGGTCTTCCTCGTCCAGGTCGGGCCACCAGCGGGCCACGTCGGGGTCGGCGGCGAGCTCGGCGAGCCGCGCCACGTCGTTCAGCCGAAGCGGCCGCAAGACGACCCGCTCGCCGCGCAGCTCCATCGCGACGACCCTAGCGGCATCGACCCCAAACCACCCCCAAGGGCACCCCGGGTGCCTCTGCAGGCACGCTAGGCGTCCGCAGGTCGCGTATGTGCGGCGGAATCGTGCCGAGTTCGTGCCGAAGCGTCCCGCTAGCCTCCGCCGCATGAAGAAGCGGCTCGACGTCCTCCTCGTCGAGCGCGGGCTCGCGGAGAGCCGCGCGCAGGCCCAGGCGCTCGTTCTTGCCGGTCTCGTGCCCGGCCACACGAAGGCCGGCGAGCAGCTTCCCGAGGACGCGGCGCTCGAAGTCGAGAGCCCTCCGCGCTTCGTCTCGCGCGGAGGCGAGAAGCTGGCACACGGCCTCGACGCGCTCGGAGTCGACCCTGCGGGCCGCGACGCCCTGGACGTGGGCGCCTCGACCGGCGGCTTCACCGACGTCCTGCTCCAGCGCGGGGCAGCGCGCGTGATCGCGCTCGACGTCGGCTATGGACAGCTGCACCCCCGGATCCGCGAAGACCCGCGGGTCACCGTGCTCGAGCGGACGAACGCACGCGAGCTCACCGAGTTGCCGTACGCGCCGGATCTCGTCGTCGGCGACGTGTCCTTCATCAGCATCCACAAGGCGCTGCCGCCGGCGCTCGCGCTCGCCCGCCCCGGCTGGGAGGCGGTCGTGCTGATCAAGCCGCAGTTCGAGGCCGGTCGCCGTGATGCGCCGAAGGGCGTTGTCCGCGACCCCGCCGTCCATGCCCGCGTCCTCGGCGAGACGGCCAAGGCCGCGCTGGCCTGGGGGGCCGAGACCCGTGGGATCGTAGACTCGGGACTGCCCGGGCCAAAGGGCAATCGAGAGTTCTTCCTCCACCTCGTCGACCGCGAGGAGCCGAAGCTTGCAGACGAGATCGACAGCTGGATCGACCACGCCGTCGGGTAAGGCCGTCGAGAAGGCCGCGCTGGTCCTGCACGGGCGGCGGGACACGGTCGCGGACGCTGTCCCCCGCGTCCGCGAGCTGGCCGCACAGGCCGGTGTCGAGCTCGTCGAGGACACCGGCGACGGCGTCCCGGACGCGGACATCGCGCTCGTCCTCGGCGGCGACGGGACGATGCTGCGGACGCTCGGCCGCTTCCTCGGGACGGGAATCCCGGTCGCCGGCGTCAACTTCGGCACCGTCGGCTTCCTGACCTCGATCCCTCGCAACCACCTCGAGGACGGCCTGAAGCGGCTCTTCCGCGGCGAGTACGCCCTGATCGACCTGCCGACCCTCGAGGCGAGCGCAGGCGAGACCGACGCGCGCGCCGTCAACGACGTCGTCGCCGCGAGCTCGACGCTGGGCCGCATGGTCGAGCTGGCGTGGTCGGTCGGAGGCGAGGACCTCGGCGAGCTCCCCTGCGACGGCGTCATCTGCGCCACGCCCTCCGGCTCCACCGCCTACAACCTCTCGAACGGCGGTCCGGTGCTGGTCTGGGGGCTGGAGGCGATGGCGGTCACCTTCATCGCACCGCACTCGCTGCACGCTCGGCCGCTCGTCGTCCCGCGCGGCAAGGACGTCGTCGTCGAGAACCGGACGCCGAACGTGACCGTGACGATGCTCGCCGACGGTATGGCGTTCGCCGAGCTCGGCCAGGGCGACAGCGCCACCATCCGTCTCGCCGAGGAGCGAAGCCTGCTCGCGACGCTGTCCGAGCGGACGTTCTTCCGTCGCTACCGCGAGACGTTCACGGCCTGATCTAAACGGACGTGGTGGCGGCCGAACCCCGCCACTAGCATCCGCGAGGTGCTCAGACGGCTGCGCATCGAGAACCTCGTCCTGATCCGCGAGGCCGAGCTCGCGCTCTCGCCCGGTCTGAACGCGATCACGGGCGAGACCGGCGCCGGGAAGACGATCCTGGCGCAGGCCGTCGGCCTGCTGCTCGGCGCGAAGGGCGACGCCGCGGCGATCGGCGCCGGTGGCGAGGAGGCGTACGTCGAGGCCGAGCTCGACCTCCCCGACGGGTTGCTCGACGAGGACGGGCTCGAGGCGCTCGCGGAGCTCCGCCCCGACGACGAGGACGGGCTGGTACTCGCGCGCCGCATCTTCGCGGACGGGCGCACGCGTGCCTACGCCTGGGGCCGGGGCGCGGCACGCGAGGATCTGGCGGCCGCCGGCGAGCTGCTCGTCGCCATGTCCGGCCAGTTCGAGCAGCGCCGGCTGGCGCGCGCGTCGTACCGGCTCGACGTCCTCGACGCCTTCGTCGGCGACGACCAGCGCCGCCGCCGCCGTGAGGCCCACCGCGCCTGGCGCGAGCTCGCGGCGGCCCGCCGGGCCTACGAGGAGGCCGCCCGGGGCGCCGCCGACGCGGAAGCCCGCGTCGCCGAGCTGAGGGCGCTGGTGGAGGACACCGAGGGCTTCGAGCCGGGCGCCGAGGACGGGCTACGCGTCGAGCGGGAGCGGCTTCGCCACGTCACGGAGCTCGCCGAGGGCGCGTCGGTGGCGGCCGAGGCGCTCGCGCCCGACGACGGCGAAGGCGCAACGGGTCTCGTCGCCCAGGCGGAGCGCGCGGTCGGGCCGCTCGAGAGCCTCGCGCCGGAGCTGGCCCGCGCGGGCGAGGAGCTCCGTGACAGCGGTCTCAGGCTCCGCGAGACGGCGCTCGACCTGCGCACGTTCCTGAGCGCGCTCGAGGCCGAGCCCGGCCGGCTCGAGCAGGTGGAGTCGGAGCTCGAGCGGATCGCGGACGCGAAGCGTCGCTTCCGCTGCACCGGCTACGAGGAGCTCCTCGCCCGCGGCGACGAGGCGCGGCTCGAGCTGGCGCGAATCGAGGCCGGAGACGACCCGGCCGCGGCCGCCGCCGCCGCCCTCCGACGGGTGGAGGCAGACGTCGGCGCCCTCCACGAGGAGCTGCACGACGCGCGCGCGACGGCGGCTCAGCCACTTGCCGACGCCGTCGCGCGGGAGCTGCGCGGGATGGGGGTCGGCGAGACGTTCGCCGTCGACGTGCGCGAGCGCGAGGCGGGGCCGAGCGGCACCGACGAGGTCGCGTTCCTGATCCAGCCGAACCCCGGCCTCCCGCCCGCGCCGGTCCACGAGACGGCGTCCGGCGGAGAGCTGTCCCGCATCGCGCTTGCGATCGCCGCGGTCGCCGGCGGCCCGACGATGGTCTTCGACGAGATCGACGCGGGGATCGGCGGCCAGGCCGCGCACGCCGTCGGCGAGACCCTCCGCCGCCTGGCGGATCGCGCCCAGGTCGTCACGATCACGCACTTGCCGCAGATCGCCAGCCTCGCCGACCGGCACTTTCGCGTCGAGAAGGTGCCCGGCGACCCCACGGTCACCCGCATCCAGGAGCTGTCGAGCGAAGGACGGCGCGACGAGCTGGAGCGGATGCTCGGCGGCAAGGAGTTTCTCGCCGTGGTCGCCGAGGATCCACGCTAGCCGCTTCGAACCCCGCAGGCACGGGCGTATCCTCGGGCGTCGATGGCCAGCTTCGTCGAGCACACCGGGCCGGCCCGGCTCGACCGGCGCACGAAACGGCTCACCCAGCGGCTCTCGCAGGACGACATCGCGATCATCGACCACGCCGACCTCGACCGCGTCTCGGCGGAGGAGCTGCTCGAGTCGGGCGTGCGCGTCGTCGTCAACGTCGCGCCCTCGCAGACCGGCCGCTTCCCGAACCCCGGGCCGCTCCTCCTCGTCCGCGGAGGCGTGCGCCTGATCGACGTCCCCGAGACCGATCTCTTCGACAACGTCGACGAAGGGGAGCTGCTCACCGTCCGCGGGGCAGGCCTCTACCGCAACGGCACACGGCTCGCGGCCGGGCGCATCCTCGGCGCCGACGAGCTCGCCACGCATCTCGCCGAGCAGCGGGGCCGCGTCACCGAGGCGCTCGAGGCCTTCGCGGACAACACGATGCGCTACCTGCGCGAGGAGGGGCGCCTGCTCTCCGAAGGAATCGACTTCCCGGCGCTCGGAACGCGCTTTCGCGAGCGCCACGCGCTCGTCGTCGTCCGGGGGCCCGGGCACAAGCGCGACCTGCGCATCGTGCGTCCGTACGTCCGGGACTTCCGCCCGGTGCTGATCGGCGTCGACGGGGGCGCCGATGCGCTCCTCGAATCGGGCTACAAGCCGGACGTGATCGTCGGAGACATGGACTCCGTGGGCGAGAAAGCGCTGAAGAGCGGGGCGGAGCTGCTCGTGCACGCGTATCCGCAGGGCCCCGCGCCGGGCGCCGCGCGTCTCGACGGCCTCGGCCTGGCCTACGAGGTCGTGCCGGCGCCGGGCATGTCCGAGGACGTGGCGCTGCTGCTCGCGTACGAGAAGGGCGCCGAGCTGATCGTGGCCGTCGGGACGCACCTCAACCTGATCGAGTTCCTCGAGCGCGACCGCTCCGGGATGTCGTCGACGTTCCTGACGCGGCTGAAGGTGGGGGAGATCCTCGTCGACGCGAAGGGCGTCTCGCAGCTCGTGTCGCGGCGCGTCGGCCTCGGCCCGTTCCTCGTCTTCGGGCTGGCCGCGCTGGCAGCGCTCGTGGTCGCGGTGGTCGTTTCCCCGGCGCTGCGCGAGGTCTTCGAGCTGGTCGCGATCCGCCTGCGCGACCTGCTCGGCCTAGGGTAGTAGGCGGTGTTCGACCTCCGGTACCACGTCGTCTCGCTGGCGGCCGTCTTCCTCGCGCTCGTGCTCGGCGTCTTGCTCGGGGTCGGTATCTCCGAGACGGGACGCGTCGACGACGTCGAGCGCGAGTCCTACGAGGCCCGAATCGGCAACCTCCAGCGGCGGCTGGACTCCGCGGCGGAGCAGGATTTGGCGAACGAGGGCCAGCGCAGAGCGTCCGAGACGCTCTTCGACGAGGTCTATCCCCTGTACATGCACGACCGGCTCAAGGGGCTGCGCGTCGTCACGCTCTTCGTCGGCTCGGCCAAGCCCGACAGCGCGGTCCGCCGCGGGCTGGAGCGGATGCTCTCCGACGCCGACTCGAGCGGGCCGTTCCGCTTCCGCGCGCTCGACGTGCCCTTCGACGCCAAGTCGATCGGCGGCGAGCTCGACGGCAACGCCGACCTGGGGCGCTTCAACGGCCCCGACCGCTACGGGAAGCTCGGGGAGCAGCTGGCGAAGGAGCTCGTCGCCGGCGGGGACACGCCGCTCTGGGACGCGTTCTCGCCGCTGATAGTCGGCGAGGAGGCAGGCGTCGGCGATCTCCCCCCGGACGGGGTGGTGATCGCCCGCACGGCCGAGCCGCAGCAGGCCAAGACGGCGGCCGTCCTGGCCGGCCTCTACCGCGGCCTCGCGAGCGCCGGCGTCCCGGCGCTGGGAGTCGAGGCGACCGAGAGCGACCCGTCCGCGATCCCGGCGTACAAACGCTCGAGCCTCTCGTCCGTGGACGCGGTCGACACCGACGTCGGCAGGCTCGCTGCGGCGCTCGTGCTCGCGGGCGGCAAGAGCGGGAACTACGGCGTCAAGGACTCGGCCGAGGACGGGATCCTGCCGACGCCGGTCGAGCCCGTCACCACGACGACCGTTGGCTGAGAGCCCGGTCGCCGTCCTCGTCGCGGCGAAGGACGAGGCGGGGCGGATCGGCGAAACGGTCAGTGCGCTTCAAAGCGCGTTTCCGGAGGCGCAGCTGATCGTCGCCGACGACGGCTCCCGCGACGGCACCGCCGCGGAGGCGGAAGCGGCCGGCGCCCGCGTCCTACGGCTGCCCCATCGCGGCAAGGGCCAGGCGCTCACCCTGGCGGAGCGCGAGGCGCCGCCCGGCGCAGTGCTCCTCTGCGACGCCGACCTCGTCGGCGATCTCTCGCC
>DATFQE010000256.1:0-4755 GCA_035264445.1 Gaiellaceae bacterium
ATCGGGGTGCCCAGATTTGAACTGGGGACCTCTCCGACCCGAACGGAGCGCGCTACCAGGCTGCGCCACACCCCGAGAAGGCCAACAGGTTAGCTCAGGTGAGTTCCATCCGGTGTACGACGGCGGTGCAGGCGTCCTCGACGTAGTCGAGCCCGGCAGCCGTCGCGATTCGCCTGGATTCCGGCGAAAGGAGACCCAGCTGGAGCCAGACTCCGCCGGCACCGACGTCGACCGCCTCCTGGGCGTGACCCGGGCAGGCACCGACGTTGCGGAAGATGTCGACGAGGTCGATCGGCTCCTCGATGTCCGCCAGCGTGGCGAGGCAAGGAATCCCGCAGACTTCGTCGCAGTCGAGCGGCCGCACCGGGATGACGCGGTAGCCGGCACGAAGGAGGTAGCGCATGACGCCGTGAGCCGGACGATCCGGGTTCGGCGAGGCTCCGACCATCGCGATCGTCTTCGCGGAGGCGAGGATCTCGGCAGGCGATCGGCTCATGCGGCCTCCCGAACGCTACGCAACGACAGCGGCGCCAGCCACAGCACGAATGCGATCGAGGCGCCGGCGACGATGATCGCGGACGGCGAGAAGACGCCCGCCAGGACGGCCGCCAGTGCGTAGCCGATCGGGGTCAGGCCGAGTGAGCCGAAGAAGTCGAGTGAGATCACGCGCGAGAGCCGGTTCTCGGGCACGCGCTCCATCAGCACGGTTTCCCAGATCGCTATGCCGTACGCGATCAGCCCTCCGCGCACGAACACGAGCGCGGTCGCGATCTCGTACTGGTGCGAGAGCGCGAAGAAGATCGTGCAGACGTCGTTGATCGCCCAGGCGACGTAGGTCAGAACGACACGGTGACGCCGCGGGTTCGTCTGCCCGAAGATGATCGTCCCGAGCACCATCCCGGCCGCCTGGAACGTGAAGATCAGACCGTAGGCGCCCACTCCACGGTCGAAGTTGTCCTTGATCAGCTGCGGCATCAGCGCTTGCAGCGGGGCCATCACGAGCATCAGCACAACGGCTGCCAGCAGGATCGTGACCCAGAGCCACGGGATGCTTGCGACATAGCGCGCGCCGGCGAGGATGTCCTTCACCGTGCCCTCGCCGGGCTCGGGCTCGATCGCTCGCGGCCGCGCGAGCCACAACAGGAAGAGCGATACGGCGAACGACCCGGCATCGAACGCGAACACCGTCGCAGAGCCGGTGAGCCCGTAAAGGCCGGCGGCGAGCGCCGGCCCGATCATGAAGCTCATCTGCCTCGAGATCCCGATCATCGCGTTCGCCGACGCGATGTAGGGCATCTCGACCACGAGCGGCACGATCCCGCCGAACGCCGGGTGGAAGAAGCCGTCTCCGAGGCCCACGCCGACCGCGAACGCGATCAGCAGGGGAAACGTGAGGTGCCCGGTCGCGTCGGTGAACGCAAGCGCGGCCACGACGCCGAGCCGAGCGACGTCCGAGAGGATCATCAGCTTGCGTCGCTCGTAGCGGTCGGCGAGCGCGCCGCCGATCAGCAGTGTCGTGAGCATCGCCAGGCCCTCCGCCATGAGGACGACGCCGAGGGAGCCGGCCGAGCCGGTGATCTCGAGCGTCTTCCAGCCGACGGCGACGAGAAAGGCCGCGTTGCCGATCAGCGAGACGGTCTGCCCCGACCAGACCAGGCGGAAGTCACGGCTGCGAAACGCCTGCAGGGTCCGAGCGCCGGCGAGTGCGTCGACGAAGGTGGCCACGACGCCGGAGGCTATCCTCAGCGGTCGTTTTGAGTCTCCGCGCCGTTCTCTTCGATGTCGACTTCACGCTCGCGCGGCCCGGGCCGGAGCTCGGCCCCGACGCCTACCGACGCGCGGGCGAGGAATACGGGCTCGATCTCGACCCCGCGCTCTACGAGCAGGCGCGCGTTGAGGCGCTCAAGACCCTGCAGAAGCACCCGGAGCTCGAGCACGACGAAGAGATCTGGTACGCGTTCACCGAACGGATCGTGCGCGGGATGGGCGGCGACAGCGACCGGGCGCGCGAGTGCGCCGTCGACATCGAGCGCCGCTGGGAGCGCTCGCACAACTTCAGCCTCTACGACGACGCGCTGCCGACGCTCGAGCTGCTTCGCGGCCGCGGACTCAAGATCGGCCTCGTCTCCAACGGCGCCCGGCACCTGGACGAGTTCGTCGCCGACCACCGGCTCGACGTCGACGCGGCGCTCGGCTCGCGCGGCCACGGCTGGACGAAGCCGCACCCGTCGATCTTCCGGGCGGTGCTCGAGCGCCTCGGGGTCAGGCCGGAAGAGGCTGCGATGGTGGGCGACTCGCCCGAGGACGACATCGAGGGTGCGAAGGCGCTCGGCATCCGCGCGTTTTTGCTCGACCGCGAGGGCGCGTACCCGGATCGCGAGGACACGCTGCCCGACCTCCGTGCTCTCCCGGCCGCGCTCGGCCTGGCCCCAAATTAGGATTTCGGACGCGTGCCCGACTGGCTCCTGTGGCTCATCCTGGCTGCGCTGCTCGCCGTCGGCGAGGTTCTGACGCTTGGCTTTCTCCTCGGGTTGCTGGCGCTCGCGGCGGTGGCCGCCGGGATCGTCGCCGCTCTCGGGGGCGGCATCGTGCTCCAGTTCCTCGTCTTCATCGGCGCGTCGCTCGCCTCGCTCGCGGTGCTGAGACCGATCGCGAAGCGGCACCTGCGCACCCCGACGCAGCTCAGGACGGGAACGGCCGCGCTCGTCGGCGCCAAGGGCGTCGTGACCCAGCGCGTCGACGACCTCAGCGGTCAGGTGAAGATCGGCGGCGAGCTCTGGTCGGCGCGGGCGTTCATGGAGGGTGAGATCATGGAGCCAGGCGCGCGGGTCGAGGTCGCGAAGATCGAGGGCGCCACCGCGCTCGTCTACCGATAGGAGGAGTCGTGGCAGCTCTCATCGCACTGCTGGTCGTGGCGCTCGTCGTGCTGATCGTGCTCGCGCGGACGATCAGGATCGTCCCGCAGTCCAAGGCCGGGATCGTCGAACGCCTCGGTCGTTACAGCCGCACGCTCGACGCGGGCCTGACCATCGTGATTCCGTTCATCGACCGGCTCCGGCCGCTGATCGACATGCGAGAGCAGGTCGTGTCCTTCCCGCCGCAGCCGGTCATCACCGAGGACAACCTCGTCGTGAACATCGACTCCGTCATCTACTTTCAGGTCACCGAGCCGAAGGCGGCGACTTACGAGATCGCCGACTACATCCAGGCGATCGAGCAGCTGACCGTTACGACGCTGCGCAATGTGATCGGCGGCATCTCGCTGGAGGACACGCTCACCTCGCGCGACCACATCAACAGCACGCTCCGCGGCGTCCTCGACGAGGCGACCGGGAAGTGGGGAATCCGGGTCAATCGCGTCGAGCTGAAGGCGATCGACCCGCCCGGGACGATCCAGGAGGCGATGGAGAAGCAAATGCGGGCCGAGCGCGACCGCCGCGCGGCGATCCTGACCGCCGAGGGCGTCAAGCAGTCCCAGATCCTGACCGCGGAGGGCGAGAAGCAGAGCGCGATCCTGAAGGCCGAGGGGCGGAAGGAGGCGCAAGTGCTGGAGGCGGCCGGCCAGGCACAGGCGATCGAGACGGTCTTCCAGGCGATCCACGAGGGCCGGGCCGACCCGCAGCTGCTCGCCTACCAGTACCTGCAGATGCTCCCGCAGATCGCCCAGGGCGACGCGAACAAGGTCTGGATCATCCCGAGCGAGTTCTCCGAGGCGATCGGGAATGTCGGCCGGATGCTCAGCGCGGGGCGACCGGACACCGATCGGAGTCCGGACACGCCCTGAGCGCGTGCGAAACGCGCGTTTACCGGAGGCCGAGGAGCCGGCTGCAGGCAGGCCAGGCGTTCCAGCCCTGGGCGGCGAGGACGATCTCCGCGACCGCGATCTGTTCTTCCCGGCTCGCCGCCGCGGCTGTCCCCGCGTAGGAGCCGCCGCCGAAGCCGTGCCACGTCGACGGCGCGAACTGGAGGCCGCCGACGTAGCCGTTCCCCGTATTCGCGGTCCAGTCGCCGCCCGCCTCGCAGCGCGCGAGCGCGTCCCAGAGCTCAGGGCCGAACAGCCCGGACGAGCGCGCGAACTTCGCCGCCTTCGCGCGCAGGCTCGCCTCGACCGCCGCAGCTTCGGCCGGCGTCGGGCCGCCTTCGCGGTGCCGAACCTGTAGCCCGGCGACGTACGGCGTCTGTTTCACGGCCGAGCGGGCCTCGAATGCGCGAACGATCGAGCCGTGCTCGAGGCCGCTCGCCGTCGAAATGTCGGACGCGGACAGGAGGATCGCGCCCGGTCGAGGCGCGGCGTCGGCCTGGACCGCGGCCGCCGACTGTTCGGTGAGGCGGCGCCACGATTCGAGGTACGAGGTGGGGTTGACGGCGCCGTCGTATCCGAGCCCGAGCATCGACACGGGATGGATCTCGAAATGGAGGTGCGCCGGCGTGCCCGCCGCGTCTCCGGTCGTGCCCACGTACCCGAGCACCTCGCCGGCCACGACCTTGGCGCCTTCGAGCGCGATCGGCGAGAAGGCGGACAGGTGGGCGTAGTAGAACTCGTTTCCCTGGCGGTCGCGTAGCCAGAGGCGCTTGCCGCCGATGTCGTTCCAGCCGACCGAGAAGAGCGTTCCCGCGGCGACCGCGATGACGGGCGCGCCCGCGGGAGCGAAGAGGTCGTCGCCGTGGTGCCACGAGACCGTCGCGCGCGGCGCGCCGAAGCTGTCGACGAAAGCGGCGGGCCCGACGACGGGGAAGACGTACGGGCCGGCCTCG
>DATFQE010000257.1:0-6383 GCA_035264445.1 Gaiellaceae bacterium
ACGAATGCGGCCGCTGCGAGCGTTCCGGCGATCAGCGCCGCGAAGCTCGACTGTGAGAAGGAGAACAACAGCCCGACCCACACGATCGCGATCACCGCTGCCGCTCCGAGCACGATGCGGCTTCGCGCCTCGCCGACGACGAGCACGACGAGCGCGGCGAGGATCGCGATCACGAGGAAGCGCCCGTAGATCGACGGATCCCAGAAGACCGAGTTCACCCGGTAGAACGGCGCGTACGCGTTGCCGACGATCACCTTCGGATTCCAGAAGACGTCCCGTGTGACCCACTGGAAGACGCCGATTACGGCGAAGACGACGGCCATGGCCGCGAGCAGGCCGAGCAGGTAGCCGACCGGCGCGCGGCGCCACGGCAGCCGGGAGAGGCACACGGCCAGCAGCCCGAACGGGAGCACGAAGAAGAGCAGCGTGATGCCACCCTGGCGAGGGTCGTCGCTCCAGGCGAGCGACAATCCGGCGAGCGCCACGAACGCTGCGAGCGGCCAGGCCACGATCCCGAGCTCACGAATCCCGCCTTCACCGCGGTACAGGCTCCACGCCAGCGCCACGCCCGCCGCCGCGATCACCGCGTACAGCGGCAGGAGCAGGTTCGCCTCGGTGTCGCCCACGTCCACCGGGATCCGGGCCGGCACGCAGGCGAGCGCCGCGAATGGAAGCGCCCACGGAAATCGGCGCAGGCCATAGGCGCCGGCGGCGGCGAACGGGACGCCGACGACGAGCCCGGCGACGAGCAGCTTCTCCGAGCCGCTCGGCACGAGGTACGCGGCGAGGAGACCGCCGCCGACCGCCACCGCCGCAAGGCCGGCAAGCCGGGCGTACCGCTGCGGTGCGACGAGAAGCGCCGCCAACCCGGCTGCGCCGAGAGCGGCCCCGAGACGGGCGACCTCGACGCTCATGGCGCGGGCGTCACCACGACGCGCGCGGAGTCGCCGCGGCCACGTGCTCCCACGAACAGGCGATAACGCCCGGGCTTCGCGGGCGCGCGCAGGACGAGGTAACGCGCCGACGAGCGCCCGCGCCCGCGCGCAAACAGCCAGCTGTAGCTTCTCGCGTCAGTCTGCACCCGAACGCCGAAGCGCGTCCCGGCGCTGGCCGTGATCATGTCGAGAGCAAGCTCCAGGTAGCGGACGCGTACCGTCCCGGCGGGGACGCGCGTACGGTTGCCCGCGTCGTCGACTGCGACGAGCTCGAGCTGGTAGAGCCGGGGTTTCACCGCGCGGCCACGAACCTTCCCGAACCACTGGAGCGCTCCGGCCGGGGCCTGTCCGAACCTGCGAACGCGTTGCTTGCCGTTCACCAGCAGCCACACCCGGGCCCGCTCGCTCAGCTCGTACGCGACCGAGACGCCGTCCGCGCGGCCGTCTCCGTCGGGCGAGAACACACGCCGTGAGACGGAGAAGCGCTTGATCTTCGGCTTGACGGTGTCGACCTTCATCTCGTTCGGGAAGACGATCGTCCGGTGGGCGTCGGCGAGGCGGACGCGCGGCCGGTAGTCGCCGTCAGGAGCGACCCGGCCGGCGTCGTCGCGTCCGTCCCAGCCGGCGTCGAGCCTCCCCGCCGGAAAGCGGCGGTTCCGAAACAGCGTGCGGACGACATCCCCGTCCCCGTCCACGACCTCGAGCGTCACGTTGTCGCCCTTGCGGAGCGTGAAGTCGACCTCCGCGTTCGCGCGGTCGCACCCGCACACGGGCGACAGCGTCTTCTGGATCCGCGGCGACAGCACCGGGCTGCGCTCGAGCTTCAACCCTTGCGTGACCGCGAAGGCAGCCGCCGTCCCGCCGAGCAGGAAGACGACGACCACCACGGGGAGGAACCGACGCAAGGCCCGGCGATTGTAGGAGGACCTCCCCGTTCGGCTCTAGTCTGCCTTCGATGCTCCTCCTCAGCATCGACTTCGAGGACTGGCACCAGCTGGTGCACCGGCGGCTCGGCCGCCCCGACTGGGACCGGCGCGGCCCGGCCCTGGAGCGCCAGACCGACGTCGTGCTCACGCTCCTCGACGAGCTTGGGGTGAAGGCGACCTTCTTCGTGCTCGGGATGACGGCGCATCGGTACCCCGACGTCGTCCGCGCGATCGCCGCGCGCGGCCACGAGATCGCGTCGCACGGCCACGCGCACGAGCGCGTCCACTCCCAGACCACGGACTCGTTCCGCGCCGACCTCGAACGCGGGCTCGAGGCGGTCGAGACGGCGGCCGGCGTTCGCCCGGTCGGCTACCGCGCGCCGGCGTTCTCGATCACGCGCGACACGCCGTGGGCCTACGACGTGCTCGGGGAGCTCGGCTTCGAATACGACTCGAGCCAGTACGACTCGCCTCGGGTGCCGAACCGGATCTCCCCGATCCCGCGGGCGCCCTACCGGCTCCGGGCGGAGTCCGGCGCCGAGCTCTGGGAGCTGCCGGTAGCGGCCGCGCGCGTGCCGGTAGGCGGAGGGGCGTACTGGCGGGTCCTTCCCGCCCCCGTGATCGCGCGCGTGCTTCGGGGCCTGATCGCGGAGGGAGCCGTCCCGGCGCTGTACTTCCACCCCTACGAGTTCGACACCGAGCCGTTGCGGGCAGACGGCGGCGGCGCAGCCGGTACGCTTCTCGGCCTCCGCAGAAACGTCGCCCGCGGCATCGTCGCGGCCCGACTGCGTAAGATCGCCGCCGACTTCCCCCTCCTCCCGTATGGCACAGCAGTCCGAGACCTCGCAAAGCGCCCCGGAGCGCGTCCAAAAACACTTTCAGGAGCAGGCCTCCTCGTTTGACGAGCTCTACGGGACCGACGAGACCAACGAGGAGGCGCCGCTTCAGCGCACGCTCAGGCCGGGGCTGTTCCGCCGGCGCGAGCTGGCGGTATCGGTCGTCCGGTCTTACGAGAGCCCGAGCATCCTCGACGTCGGCTGCGGGTCCGGCCGGATCGGCGAGTTCCTGCTCGAGGCGGGAGCCGGCTCGTACGTCGGCAACGACTTCTCGCGGCCGATGCTCGACCTCGCCGAGAAGCGGCTCGAGCGCTACGGCGAGAAGGTCCGCTTCGTCGAAGGCGACTTCCTCGACGTCGATATCGACGGCCGCTACGACGTCGTCGTCGCGCTCGGCCTCTTCGACTACCTCCCCGATCCCGAGCGCTTCGCGCGGCGTATGTTCCAGCTGACCGCGGACGGCGGCACCGTCGTGGGCAGCTTCCCCAAATGGACGTGGGTGAAGGGGCCGGTCCGGAAGATCCGGTACGAGTGGATCAACAACTGCCCGATCTTCAACTACACCGAGCGCGAGCTCCAGCTGATGTTCGGGGCGTGCGGCTTCCGCGAAGTCGACGTCCAGAAGCCGGGACGTGGGGGCTTCCTGCTCAGAGCCGTTCGTTAACGACTTCCCGGACGTCTGGTACAAAGTCGCCGTAGTGCGGCGCTTCCTCGTGGTAGTTGCATTGCTGGTCGCGGCCTTCGCCGTGGCCTCCCCCGCGCGCGCCGCCGACCCGTGCGGGATCCCGACGAGCGGGACGCAGTGGGTCGACTTCGCGGACGGCTCGGTGCCGTTCTGGGACCGGTTTGCGCGGCCCGGGGTGATCGCGGCCGCCTCGAACCTGCTCTTCCCGCCGCAGCTCCGGGCGGGCGGGGCGCGCACCGTCTACTTCGACCTCTACATGAACAACCGCGTAGGCAGCCCTTCGCGTCGGAAGGACCCTGCGAAGATCGAAGACGAGGCGAACCGCATCTTCTACCGTGCGGTCGCCTCGACCGGCTGCTCGGCTCCGTGGATGGCCCTGAACGAGCTGTTCGGCGCGAACACGACGACGCCGTGGACGCCGGTCAACGCGCAGTACCGCGCCAACGTCGTGACCTTCGTGCGCACGCTCGCGGCACGCGGAGCGAAGCCGTACGTCCTCGTTCCCACCGAGCCGTACGCGGCCGGCGAGGCACTGGAGTGGTGGCGCCAGGTCGCCGCGTATGCCTACGTGATCCCGGAGATCTATTTCGCGGCGCCGCAGATCCACAAGCTCGGCGTCATCCTCGGCAGCCGGCGGATGCGGATGGCGTTCCGGCAGCGCATCCGCGACTACGTCGAGATGGGCATACCGCCCTCGCGCATCGGGATCTTTCTCGGGTTCCAGGTCGGACGGGGAACGGGCGGCCGCGAGAACCTCGAGCGAATCCGCTGGTTCGACCACACCAAGCTGCAGGTCCTCGCCGCGCGCCAGGTCGCCTCGGAGCTGAACATCAACTCGATCTGGTCCTGGGGCTGGGGCCACTGGGGGACGAAGAAGCCGGATCCCGACAAGGAGATCGCCGCGTGCGTCTACCTCTGGACCCGCAATCCCGCGCTCTGCAACGGGCCCGGGATGGCAGGCCCGCGGTTCGACACCGACCTGACGACGGGCCAGATCACGTCCCTGCGGCGCGGGGTCGTCTGCAAGATCGGAGACGTCGAGCTCGGCGGCCGCGCGATCGCCGCGCTCACGCGTGTGACGAGCGACCGGCAGGCTGCGTTCACGGCGGTGTCCGAGCGGGCCGCCGGCAGCCTCAGGGTCCCGGTCTCGAGCGCGGACATCGTCGCTGCCGAGCGAGCCATCGTGGCGACCCGCTTCCGGGGCAGCGGCGCCGCCTACAGGGCCGCGCTCGCCCGCGCAGGCGCGAACGTGAGCGTCGCGCGCGGCGTCATCGCGGACGAGCTGCGCGAGGCGGCGCTCGAGCCGCACCTCTCGGCCCGGCGCCCGACGGGCAGGGAGGTCGGCGAGTACTACGAGACGTTCGGCGGCGCGCAGGCGCGCGCGGTCGAGGTCAAGCCCGCCCCGTCCTGGCTCGGCGGCCAGACCCGCGGGGTCGCGCTGGCGACCGTGGCGCCGGCGCGGGTGTTCTCGCTCCGCGTCGGCGGGAAGCCGACGAAGCTCCGGACGCGCGAAGGCGTGTTCAAGGTGCGTGCGCTCGGGGCGGTACAGCCCCTCGCCACGTTCCCGTTCGGCCGAGCCCGGGCGGGCATCTACGCGGCGCTGATGCGTTCCGCGCGGTCGGAGGCGTACGAGCGGTGGCTGCTCAGGCAGCAGCAGTCGGCGCTCGACGCCGCGATCTGCCGGCGGGACGAGCTCCCGGTCGTCGGCACCGTCGACCTGACCAACCAGCTTCCGTTCCTCGAGCTGGCCTCCTAGCCCCGGCCCGCCTCGTGCGCTAACGTCGCGGCACGGTGAAGACGTACGCCGACCGGAAGCGGCGCCCGAGACGGAGCGAGCCCCCGGCTTCGCGCACCGACACTCCGCGCGGATTCGCCGACCTCCACCGTGCCGTGGGCAACCGCGCCGTCGGGCAGATCCTCGGCGCACCCGGCGGCACGCAGGTGCTCCAGCGCTGGTTCGGCGGCTGGCGGCTTCCCGGCCCAGCCGCTCCGGAGGCGAAGCGCGCCGCCACGTGCACACTCGAGGGCGGGGGATTCGAGAAGGGAACGACATTTCCGATCGAGGCGTTCCACTGGGGCGTCCAGACCGGTGGCCGGACGTCGGCGAAGGACTTCTCGGTCGTCAGGCATACGGATGACCTCTCGGCCAAGCTCTTCAAGGCGGCGGCCGAGGGCACGAGCATCGGCAAGGTGACGATCGTGATGACCAAGGGGTCGACGACGGCCAGGTACGTGTTTCACGACGTCTCCGTCGTGGCTGTAAGACCCGGCGGGGGTGGCGGTGGAGAGGCGCCGCTGGAGGAGGTCCTGTTCAACTTCGGGGGCGTAAGTTACGGCCCGGAAGCCGAGGAATCAGCGGGCGGCACGTCCGTACGCGACTGGTCGCTCGCCGGCCCGCGCGGCTAGTCCGCGACCGGCACTGAGCCCGAGCAGCGCGAGCCGAGGAACGGCAGGCCTCTGAGCGAGAGCTGCCAGGTCAGCGGTATGCCTCGATGAGCACCTCCGCCACCTCGCGCCGCGTGAACTCCTCGGGCGGCACGTCGCCGGCCCCGAGCAGCTCGCGGACCTTCGTCCCCGAGAGGAAGACGTGCTCGTCCTTGTCGTGTGGGCACGTCTTGGCGCTCGCCATCGTCCCGCACGCCTTGCAGAAGAACGAGTGCTCGAAGAACATCGGCTCGATGTCGAGCTCGTGTGGCTCGAGCTCGTCGAAGATCAGCTGCGCGTCGTAGGTGCCGTAGTAGTCGCCGACACCAGCGTGGTCGCGGCCGACGATGAAGTGCGAGCAGCCGTAGTTCTTGCGGCAGATCGCGTGCCAGATCGCCTCCCTCGGCCCCGCGTAGCGCATCGCTGCCGGGAAGGCCGACAGCAGGACGCGGTCCTCCGGGTAGTAGCCGTCCAGCAGCACCCGGTAACAGTCGACGCGCACGTCGACCGGGACGTCGTCGCCCTTCGTGTCGCCGACGAGCGGATGGACGAGCAGGCCGTCGACCGTCTCCAGCGC
>DATFQE010000258.1:0-7679 GCA_035264445.1 Gaiellaceae bacterium
CAGGTGATGGTGGAAGGCACGCGCTCCCTGATCGACGCGGCCAAGGAGGCAGGCGTCAAGCGCTTCGTCCTGATGAGCGCGCTCGGCACGACCGAGGAGACGAAGGACCTCGTCCCCTACTTCGGCGCGAAGTGGCAGCAGGAAAAGGATGTCGAGGCGTCCGGCCTCGAGTACGTGATGTTCCGCCCGAGCTTCATCTTCGGCCGCGACGGCGGCATCCTGCCGACGTTTCGCAAGCTCGCGAAGCTGACGCCCGTGACGCCGATCACCGGCTCCGGAGCGCAGCGCATCCAGCCGGTGTGGATCGACGACGTGGCGGCCTACTTCGCGGCCGCGGTCGACAAGCCCGAGGCCGCCGACCGGCTCTTCGAGCTCGGTGGACCTGACGTCGTCTCGTGGAACGAGTTCTGGGGGCGGCTGAAGCAGGCCCTCCGCGTGCGGCGGCCGAGCGTCCACGTGCCAATGAGCTTCATGCGACTGAACGCGATCGTGACCGAGCGGCTGCCGGGCAACATCCCGCTCACGCGCGACCTGTTGAAGATGCTCGAAGCCGGCGACAACGTCGTCACCGACCCGGCCGCCGTCGAGACCTTCCAGATTCCGCTGGTCGCGCTCGACGAGCAGCTCCGTCGGGCGGCCTGATGAACTTCACAGAGCGTCTCGCCCGGGCGTGCGCGGCCCATCCTGGCCGCACGTTCGCGGCCTGGGGAGCGGCGCTCGTCGGCGCCGTCCTCTGCCTCGTCTTCCTGATGACGGGCCTCACGACCGACGCGACGCTCGCGAACGACCCGCAGTCCGCAAAGGCGGAGCACCTCGTCGAGCAGTCATTCCGACCCCGCGACCCGAGTGAGGCGGTTACCGATCTCGCTGTCGTGCGCTCGGACGAATTGACGGTGACCGATCGGCGTTTCCGGAGCTTCGTCGAGGGGCTCGTCTCGCGGGCGCGGGCGTCGCGCGCCGTCGCCGGTCTCCGAACGTACTACGCGACGAGCGACCGGTCGCTGGTCTCGGACGACCGGCACGCGACACTGATCCCGCTGAACATCGTCAGCGAGGACGCGGCCGCCGATGTGGTCGCGGTCGTCGAGCGTGCCGACGAGAACCCCGACTTCGCCGTGACGGTCGCGGGCAACCAGGTGCTCGACCACGACTTCAACCTGCTTTCCGAGCGCGACCTCCGCGAAGGGGAGCTCAAGTTCGGAATCCCGGCGGCGCTCATCATCCTGCTGCTCGTCTTCGGCGCCGTCGTGGCCGGGCTGATCCCGCTGTTGCTGGCACTCGTCTCGATCCTCGCCGCGCTCGGACTCGTGTCGATCCTGTCCCAGGCGTTCGACCTCTCGATCTTCATCGTGAACATGCTCACGGGCATGGGGCTCGCGCTCGGGATCGACTACGCATTGTTCGTGATCTCGCGGTACCGCGAGGAGCGCGCGGGCGGCCGCGAGCCGTACGACGCCATCGGCGCCTCGGGCGCGACCGCGAGCCGAGCCGTGACGTTCAGCGGCTCGGCCTTCGTGGTGGCGATGTTCGGAATGCTGCTCGTGCCGTCGTCGATCATGCGCAGCCTCGCAGCCGGGGCGATTCTCGTCGGGATCACGTCGGTCGCCGCCGCGCTGACGCTCCTCCCGGCGCTGCTCGGAGCGCTGAAGGACGGCGTCGACCGGCTGCGGATCCCGTTCGTCGGCCGGCGTGCCGCGTACGGAGAGAGCCCGTTCTGGGGCGGCGTAGTTCGGCGTGTGCTCCGCCGCCCGGTGCTGAGCCTCGCGCTGGCCGTGATCCCGCTCCTCCTCCTGGCGTTACCGGTGCTGCGGCTCGAGATCGGCACCTCGGGCGTCAGCACCCTGCCCGACGACCTTGCGGCGAAGAAGGGCTTCGTCGCGATCCAGCGCGACTTCTCCGGCCAGAGCGTCGACCCGGTTCAGGTGGTCGTCGACGACCAGTCGCCGGAGACCTCGAACCGGCTCCAGGCGCTTCAGAAGCAGATTGCGTCGGATCCGCGCTTCGGGCGCAGGGCGCTCCGGCAGGGCAATGGCGCATCCATGCTGTCCACGTCGCCGCGCGGCGACGAGCTCTCGGACGCATCCATCGCCGCTGTGCGCACGCTCCGGGACCAGGTGGCGCGCGCGTTCGAGGGCTCGGGCCAGGAAGCGTACGTCGGCGGCACGACCTCCGAGAACATCGACTACTTCGACGCGGTCACCGATCCGGCGCCGTACGTCTTCGCGTTCGTCCTCGGGCTGACGTTCATTCTCCTGACCGTCGCGTTCCGGTCGGTGACCGTGGCCGGCACGGCGATCGTGCTGAACCTGATCTCGGTCGGCGCCGCGTACGGCCTGCTCGTCCTCGTCTTCCAGGAGGGCGTCGCCAACGAGCTCTTCGGCTTCCAGCAGGTCGACGCCATCGAGGCCTGGGTGCCGCTGTTCCTGTTCTCGGTCCTCTTCGGGCTCTCGATGGACTACCAGGTCTTCCTCCTGAGCCGCATCCGCGAGCGCTACGACGTGAGCCGCGACACGCGTGACGCGGTCACCTGGGGCGTCGGCTCGACGGCGCGGATCATCACCGGCGCAGCGCTGATCATCGTCGCCGTCTTCGCCGGCTTCGCGCGCGGCGACCTGGTCATGTTCCAGCAGATGGGCTTCGGCGTCGCCGTCTCGCTGCTGATCGACGCGACGGTGATCCGCTCCGTCCTCCTGCCGAGCGTGATGGCCCTCCTCGGCGAGCGGAACTGGTACCTGCCCAGCTGGCTCGACTGGATCCCGCACCTCGAGGTCGAGGGCCATGCGGCCGACTCCGAACATCCGCAAGGCGAAGCCGCGTCCGTCCATTGAGAGGGGCCGGCTTTGCCGGCCCCGTTGCCGTTCAGGAGAACCCTGAAGGAGCGGGCTCAGGGGGGAACCATGGGGTTCCCCGTGCAAAAGAAAGGGGGCTACGCGTATGCGCAGCCCCCTGTTCCAGCACCAGCGATAAATTGGTAGAGACGGTTCCTGCTCGGCTCAGGCCGGCGGCGCGATCACGCGACGTCCCCTACGCTGGCTAGACGGTTCCCCTTGGGTCCCGGGGACATCCGTCCCTACCCGCTGGCACCTCCACTGCCCGTACTTGAATCTGTCACTCTCGGACCACCTCCTTTCCGCGGTAGCCCTACTTTAGCGATTCGCTGAGGACGGCTGAAATCTCTAAGCCGCGGTCGAGCGGGACCGTCACGCTCTCGAGCCTCGGATCGGCCTGGCGGGCCTTCGAATAGGCGCCGAGCGTGTCCACGTGCGAGAGGACGTTGTCGGCGATCACGACCGCCCCCGGCTCGAGCTTCGTCCGCGCGAGCGCGAACAGCGGCTCGTAGTCGTCCTTCTCTGCGTCGAGGAAGACCAGGTCGAACACGTCGTCCAGCTGCCGCAGCGTCTCGAACGCGTCGCCTTCGATCAGCTCGGCCCAGTCGGCCAGGCCCGCCTCGTCGACGTTCGCGCGCCACGCCTCGCACTTGACCGGGTCGGCCTCCAGCGAGAGCACGCGGCCGCCGAGCTGGCGCACTCCCGCGGCCAGCCAGATCGTCGAGTAGCCGCGCGAGCCGCCGATCTCCAGCACCTCGCAATCCGTCTGCGGCGCGACGAACGCGAACAGGAACTGCCCGGTCGTGCGTGCGACCTGGCGTCCTCGCAGCTCGCGTGCGACCCCCTCCGCGCGCTCCGCCGCATCCTCTTTCTCGAGGCATTCCAGAACGGCGCGAACGCGGTCGTCGAGCACGAGGTCGCACGCTACCGTGCTCGCGCGGGCGATCCGCGACCGCATCAACGAACGTCGACCTTGACGATCCCGTCCTCGACGGCGACGGGGAACGTGTCGACCGGGAACACCGCCGGAAGCGTCAGCGCCTCGCCGGTGCGGATGTCGATGTTCGAGCCGTGCCGCGGGCAGATCGCGACTCCCTCGTCGACGTCGAAGTCCCCTTCGCAGAGCGGCCCGTCGTCGTGGGAGCACCGATCCTCGATCGCGTAGAACTGCCCGTCCAGGTTGTAGACGCCGACCGAGATCGAGCCGGCGTGGACGATCTTCACCTCTCCCGGCGGCAGCTCCTCGACCGGGCAGACGTCAATCAGGCCCAGCCTACGGCTCCTGGCTAGGGCCGAAGTCCAGCTCGTCGGCCAGACCGGCCCACTCGTCCGGGAGCGGCGTCCCCTTCGCCTTGTGCAGCGCGACCTTGAGCACGCCGAGGCCGAGCAGCGCGCACTTGAGCCGGATGGGCGTCAGCGGGATGCCGATCTCCTCCAGCAGCTCGTCCCGAGGCATCGTCGCGATCTCGTGCGCCTTGCGGCCCTTGACCATCTCGGTGAGCATCGACGTCGCCGCCTGGCTGATCGCGCAGCCTCGGCCAGAGAACTTGACCTCGTCGATCGTCTCGCCGTCCTCGCCCAGCGCGACGTAGATCGCCACCTCGTCGCCGCAGAGCGGGTTCTGGCCCTCGGCAGAGGCGTCGGCGGCGTCGATCACCCCGTGCCCGCGCGGGTTCTTGTAGTGGTCGAGGATGACCTCCCTATAGAGGGAGTCGAACTCGCTCATCCGAGCTTCTCTTTCACCTTGTGCAGACCCTCAATCAGGCGATCGACCTCGTCGGGCAGCGTGTAGAGGTAGAAGCTCGCGCGATTCGTCGCGGCAACGCCGAGCTTCCGCATCAGCGGCTGGCAGCAATGGTGCCCCGCGCGGATCGCAATCCCCTCCCAGTCGAGCACCTGCGAGACGTCGTGCGGGTGGATCCCCTCGACGTTGAACGACACGATCCCGGCGCGGCGGTCGGCGGGCGGCCCGTACAGCGTGACCCAGGGCAGCTCCCCCAGCCGCTCGAGTGCGTAGGCCGCGAGCTCGTGCTCGTGCTGCTCGATCGCCTCCATGCCGACGCCGTCGAGATAGTCGATCGCGGCACCGAAGCCGACCGCCTCCGCGCTCGGCTGCGTGCCGGCCTCGAACTTGCCCGGAACGTCGCCCCAGGTCGTCCCCTCGTAGGCGACCTTGCGGATCATGTGGCCGCCGAGGTTGAAGGGCTCCATCTCCTCCAGGAGCTCGCGTCGCCCCCAGAGCGCGCCGACGCTCGTCGGCCCGCAGAGCTTGTGCGAGGAGAACGCGAGGAAGTCCGCGCCGAGCGTCTGAACGTCGATGCGGCGGTGCGGGGCGGCCTGGGCGGCGTCGACGACCATGAGCGCGCCCTGGTCGTGCGCCCACGTCGCGAGCCGCTCGATCGGGTTGATCGTCCCGAGCGAGTTGGAAACGAGGTTGGCCGCGACCACCCTGAGGTTGCCCTCGCGCGCAAAGGCGTCCAGATCGGAGAGGTCGAGCTCGCCGGCGTCGTCGACGGGGATCATGCGGAACGTCGCGCCGGTCTTGCCCGCGACGAACTGCCACGGCACGAAGTTGGAGTGGTGCTCCAGCTCGGTCACGAGCACCACGTCTCCGGGGCGGAGGTTCCAGAGCCCCCAGGCGTACGCGACGAGGTTGATGCCCTCCGTGGCGCTGCGCGTGAAGACGATCTCGCGCGACGACGGAGCGTTGACGAAGGCGGCGACCTTCGTGCGGGCGCCCTCGTAGGCCTCCGTCGCTCGCTCCGACAGCGTGTAGACGCCGCGGTGCACGTTCGCGTACGAGGTCTCGTAGAAGTCGCGCACGGCGTCGAGCACCTGGTGCGGCTTCTGAGCTGTTACAGCAGAGTCAAGAAAGGCGAGCGGCTTTCCGTGGATGACCTGCTCGAAGATCGGGAAATCGGCCCGAATCCTCGGCGCGTCGAGCTTCGCCTGCGGCGTAACGGCCATGGAGCCATGGTACCCCCGGGGGTAGAGGGTCCCGACGGCACCGCTACCCTAGGCCGTATGCGCAGTCGGCTCCTGCTCGCCGCGCTCGTCGCGCTGACGTTCACCGCTGTCGGCTGCGGGGGCGGCGAAGAGGCGTCCGACACCAACCTCCCGGGCGACGCCGCCAAGGGCAAGCAGGTCTTCGCGAGCGCGGGCTGCGCCGGCTGCCACACGCTCCGCGCCGCCAACGCGAGCGGCACCCAGGGCCCAAATCTCGACACCGTCGGCCCGGGCTACCAGCGCGTCGTCGAGCAAGTGACGAAGGGAAGCCCGGCGATGCCGTCCTTCGAGTTCAAGCTCGGCAAGGACGAGATCCGCAACGTCGCGGCATTCGTCGCCGAATCGACCGGCGGCGGCCTGAAGGGCCAGCCCCTCGCCGGCAAGTTCAAGCCGAACGAGCAGAAGCTCGAGGACTGCCACGCCGACTTCGCCTGCTTCGAGCAGGCCTACGGCAACCTCGCCTACTACAAAGGGCCGAAGGTCGCGCTCGCGCGCTTCGAGCAGGCGATCTCCAAGCCCGGAGCGGTGGAGGGCAACTGCCACCGGATCGCGCACGCGATCGGTGCCGCCTCGCTCGCGCGCTTCAAGGGCAACGTCGCCCCCGCGTTCGCCGCGGGCACGGCCGCATGCTGGTCCGGCTACTACCACGGCGTCGTCGAGCGGGCATTAGTGGACGTGAAGCCTGAGGACATACCGCAGGCGGCCCGCGGAATGTGCGACGACCCCGACCTCAGATCGGGACCGACCTTCACCCTCTACCAGTGCGTCCACGGGCTCGGGCATGGCCTGATGATCTACACCCACTACGACATGCCGCGGTCACTGAAGGTGTGCGACGCCCTGAACGGGAGCTGGGACCAGACCTCGTGCACCGGCGGGGTGTTCATGGAGAACCTCTCGTCGTCCTACGGCGTGAAGTCGAAGTGGCTGAAGGACGACGACCTCATCTATCCGTGCAACGCCGTCGCCGAGCGCCACAAGATCTACTGCTACCTGATGGTCACGTCCCGGATCCTCCCGGTCGTCGGCTACGACTTCGCGAAGGCAGCGAAGCTCTGCCGCAAGAGCGAGAAGGCCTGGGTTGCGACCTGCTTCCAGTCGCTCGGCCGCGACGCCTCGGGGCACAGCCGGCAGAACCCGAGCACGATCCTGCAGTACTGCTCCACGGGCGGGAACATGATGGGCGACTGCGTCTACGGCGCCGCGCGCGACATGTCGAGCAACTACGCCGGCGGCGAGGAGGCGTCCGTCCTCTGCAAGAAGGCGCCCAAGGCGCTGCGGGCTCGCTGCTTCGAGGGGATCGGAACGATCCTCGGCGGGCTCTACCAGACGTCGAAGGCGAGGCGGGCCGCCTGCAACAAGATCACGACCGAGTACCGCGCCGTCTGCACGCGCGGCGCGGGCGCCTAGCTTTCGGCGGCGCGCCCCGGTAGAAAGCGGTCGTCCGTCAGGATCAGGCCCGCGATCGAGACGGCGGTGCCGCCGAGGATCGCGAGGAAGCCCCACGGCCCCGGGGTCGTGAGGCCGAAGAAGTGGCGTAGCCCGTCCGCCGCCATGACGACGAAGAATGTCGCGACCAGGCCGGCGACGAGGCCGACGACCCAGGTGCGTCGGCTTCCGGGGGTCGCCTCCAGCGCGATCACCAGGTAGAGGCCGATCCCGATCAGGACCGCCGTCGCCGCCGTGCGCGCCTCCTCGAGCGGTACGCCGGCCACGTTCAGCGCGAAGAGGTACGAGGACAGGACGCCGATCCCCGCTGCGGTTCCGGCAGGCACCGCGAAGCGCCCGACCTCGCGGAGGAAGCCTTCGGTGCGCCAAGGCCCGGAGCTCGGCGCGAGTGCGAGG
>DATFQE010000259.1:0-6032 GCA_035264445.1 Gaiellaceae bacterium
CGGCGGGGTGGGGGTCATTGATCAGGCCCCATCTGTGGGACCTCCTCAAGGACTACCACAACGTCATCTACCCGGAGTTCCGCGTGAAGGTCTTCTGGGCGGCCTTCGGAACCGGATCGACCTTCAGCGCCGGGCAGATCATGCATTTCGTCGCCGTGCTCACCGGCAAGACGCCGCATCGCGGCGGGAAGTCCGTCGCCGGCGACCAGTTCTACACCCGCGACCCCGACGACCGGACAGCGCGGGAGTTCATGGAGATGATCAAGCCCGGCGGGTCCAGCGGCCCGCTCGGCATCTCGCGCGAGGAGCTGGCCATCGGCGAGCTTGCCTTCTGCTCCCACGAGAAGGACAGCAACGGCAACTGGAAGCCGATCGAGACGAGCTACTTCGCCGATCCGTGGATCATCATCGCGGTCACCTCCGGCGGGGCCCGCAACACGAGCCTGCTCGTCGACGTCGCCGGGACTCCGCAGGCGGTCGGCCGCGGGATGACGTTCTTCCAGAACCACGCACGGCACGAGATCGGTCACGCGGTGGGTGCGAGGAGGATCGGGAACATGAAGGAGTCCGGCAACGAGTTCGCCGAGAGCTACGGGCAGTGGAAGAAGTCGTCGAAGGCGAAGTTCGAGCAGGCCCTCTGGACGGACGTGCGCAGGCCCGCTGCAGGCTGGCCCCCCGTCCCGATCCTGGGAACGAACGTCACGCTCACCAACACCGACGTGCACGACTGGTGCCTCGACATCCTCGCCAGGGGCTCGGAAAAGCAGAACGCGATCGGAAAGGCCGCCGGCAACGTGCAGGACAAGCTCGCCGCGATCCAGGGGTCGCTCTGGGGCGGCGTGCCGCTGGTCAACTACCTCGTCGCGATCGGGGCCAACACGCCGCAGGGGATGCGCGACAACGCCTACATGTTCGGCGGCTTCGTGCCGACCGATCCCGTCCAGATCTTCGCCACGCGGTGGGGGAACGCGTTCGTGGAGTACGCCCGGGACGCGCACGACGCGTTCATCGGCCCGCACATCTCGTGGTACGCGCTCTCGTCGCCGCCGGAGATGTTCGCGGAGATGTACACCGCCAAGTATTCGACGGGGGTGCTGCCGGCCAAGGTGGGGAAGCTCACGAGGGATCCGACGACGTTCTTCCGCGTTCTCGAGAGCCAGCGGGACCCGTGGTTCGGCAAGGGGAAATGACCCGCACGGCCGTGAACGCCGAGCAGCTCGCGGGAGCCGCCCGAGCCCAGACCGACCTTCCGGGGGGACGCGTGACCGACGCACGCCCGGCGTGGGACGACCGCTTGACTGATGTCTGGGGCGTCACCGTCGAGGGGCCCGATCGCACGACCAATGCGTTTTTCCGTGTCTCCGACGGCCGCGTCGCCGTGCCCGCCGGCTTCGACCAGGCCGCCCGGGAGCTGCGCGAGCTCCGCCCGCTCGACGGGCAGCCGTGGGGAGGCGGCCTGATCTACATCGTCATGGCCGCCGGCGGAACGACTCCCGGCTTTCCGGACACGTGGAGCGCCGAGGAGACGCCTCTGCCGGACGGCGGTACGAGGATCACGGTGAACATGCCCGAGGCGCAGGTCGCCTACGCCGTGGCCGGCGGAGTAGGGCCGGCGCCGTCTACCCCGTCCGGCCGCGGCGGCGTCACTCCGATGCCGACGATGGCAACGGCGACGCTCGACATCGCGGAGGACTACGCCCTTCGGTGGGGGTACCAGCTCGGTGGGCAGCAGATCGACGGACCAGCGGGTACGCCGGCCGAATCGCCGCCGGCATTGACCGACGACCAGCTCGTCGCGGCGCTCGACGGCGCGCGTCTCCGCGCCCGCGCTCCGCGGGCCGTGCCCGCGGGCGAGCCACGTCCGTTGGACGGCCACCCGGACGTGGTCGTCGTCGATCTCTGGTCGCTCGGCCACGTCTACGTCCCCCTCGACAACGCGTCTTTCGAGCTCGACTGGTCCGCCCCGCCCTCGACCCTCGTACCGCTCTTGTCGGCCGCCGACGCGCTTCCGCCGGGAATCGTCCCGGACGATCTCCTCGCCAGCGCAGAGGTCGCGGCGGATCAGCTCACCGCTTCGCTGCCGGCGCCGCTCGCCGAGTGGTCGGCCGGCGGTGGCCGGCACCCCTCGCCCCGTGTCGCAGGCGTCAAAACAGACGCTGAGATGAGCCGGCCGGGCCGAATTCGAATCAAGCTCGACGAGTCGTTCGAGTGGGCGCTCGAGATCGAGGACGACGGCTCGTGGCGGCCCGCGAACGGAGACGCGCCGTAGATGTCGATCACGGATCTCCGCAAGATTCCGTGCCGCGCCTGTGGCGAGGACGTCCTCGCCGTGACGATCGAGAGCGCGAATCCGTCGCGGCACCCTCCGTTCCAAGAGCAGCTCCTCGACCGCGAGCTGCTCAAGATGCCGTGTCCGCACTGCGATGCAGAGCATCGGCACTACGACCGGTTCACGTGGATCGACCTGCCGGGACGCCTCTGCGTCGTCGTGGTCCACGAATCCGAACGACCCGACTGGCCCGAGCTCGAGAGCGAGGCGCTCCGCGAGCTTTCCGTGCCGCTTCGCGACGAGGGTCCACACTTCGTTCGCGAGTTCGGCGAAACCGTCGCCATCCGTCTCGTCTTCGGGCTGGAAGAGTTGCGCGAGAAGGTCGTCGGCCGCATCCACGACCTCGACGACCGCGTGGTCGAGGCGATGAAGGAGGACCTCGTCTACGGCGCGACCCTGGACGCGGCGGAACCGGGCATGAACCTGACCTTCACGGACGGCGAGGAGCGCTCCTTCGACGTCGGCTGGCACGTGTTCGAGGAGACGGCCGCGCGAACGGACGAGCTGGCCGCCGACCTGCCGGGGATCTTCGACCCGCGCGCAACCTGGGTGAACACGGGCCGTTCCAGGCGCGCTCCCCTGCGCGACGACGTGGCTCCTCCACTTCCGCGTGGCTAGCGCCGCGCGAGCCGTACCGGGGCAACTCGACGCCGTCCAGCGCTACAACGACGACTGGCGCGGCTGGCCGGTCCTGCCGCTCCACAGGCAGCATCCGATCCGCGGCGCGTTCCTCGAGCCGAGGCCGGATCCCCGGCGCGGCGCCGTCTACCATGACGGCGTCGACATCGGCGTCCGCGACGACCTCCCCGGCCGGGGCGCACCGCCCGGACGGACCCATCGCGTCCACGCGATCGAGGGCGGAAAGGTCACCGCGGCGACGCCGCGCGGCACCCGCGGCCTCGTCGACGCCGGCCATTTCCGCTACGAGCACGTCGACGCGCGTGTCCAGGCAGGCGACGTCGTCGAGCCCGGACAGCTGATCGGCTGGACGACGGAGGGCAGCTGGCACGTTCACCTCGGCGAGTTCATCTTCCAGCCCGACGGCAGCCGGCTGATCGTCAATCCATTACGGCCGGGCGGCAAGCTGCGGCCGTACGTCGACCGCGAGCCGCCGGTGATCCGCGAGGTTCGCTTCCACGTCCCCGCGGAACCCACGTGGGGCCGGAGGTCGGCCGCGCGCGTCGCACGCCTGCCGCCGGCCGGTCGCCGCATCGACCCCACCCGGCTCTCCAATCGGGTCGACGTGCGCGTGCAGACCCACGACCCGCAGTCGTTCATCGGCTGGTTCTCGGCGCTACCGTGGCTCGCGGCGCCGCACCACCCGTTCCGGATCGCCGTCACCGTCTTCAGCCACGCGACGGGTAAGGCCGTCGTCGACCGCGAGGTCTTTCGCTCCGAGCGGATGCTGACGGTCCCGGCCGGGCAGCACTACGCCCCGGGCACCGACCAGAACCTGCCCGCGAACGGGTGCATGCGCCTACACAAGACCGTCCGCTGCGACGGGATCTACTGGTTTCGGCTGTTCCCACGCCCGTACTGGGACACGACGCGGCTGCCGAACGGCGGCTACCGGCTGCGTGTGCGGGTCGGGGACGCCGCCGGCAACGAGGCGCACGACGACACGGACGTGCGTATCCGGAATCCGGCCGTCTGACCCGTCTCAGTCGAGCAGGCCGAGGAAGCGGAGCGCGATCCGGATCTGCTGGCGCATCTCCGCCGAATGGTTCCAGTGGCCGGTCATCGCCTCGACCTTGCCCTTCGGCTTCAGCTTCTTAAGCTGCTCGTAGAAATGCGTGGTCTGGTGCACCTGGTCGAGGATGATCTGGTCGGCGAGGCTCCACCAGAGCTGGAGCGGAACGCCGGATTTCGCGATGTCGCGAATCCAATGCGTCGGGCTGCGCAAGACGTACGCGGTCGGGTTGGTCTTCGGCGTCCCGCCGACCTCGAAGCGGGACAGCACCTGGAGCCCACGCGTCCTCGGCGTGAGCCCGAAGTCCCAGTAGCGCCGGTAGAAGTTGGTCACGGGATCCATCGCGACCGCGCCCGCGAGCACCTTCGGGTACTGACCGAGCAGGAGCAGCGTCTCGTGGCCGCCCATGCTGCCGCCGAGCGCATAGATGCGGTCGGTGTCGATCCGCAGCCACGGAAGCCCCGCACGCGTGGTGCCGGGCATCCGCGCCAGGTCAGAGATCTGCCCCTTGTAGCCCCACGAGTGCAGCGGCAGGCGGCGTCCCATCCCGCCCGGGCAGACGACGGCGAAGTTGCCGATGTCCGGCAGGTTTCCCCAGAGGTCGGCGTTGAGGCCCGGGCGGACGCCCCTTCCGTGCGGCGAGATGACGAGCGGCAGCGGCGGGCTCGGCCGGTTCGGCCCGTACTGGTCCGGAACCAGGACGATCGCCGGCCGCGGCGCTCGGTTGTGCGCCCGGTAGCGGAAGGACCATCGCTTCGTCGCCATGCGGGCACGAACCGTCGCAGGGACGCGAACGCGTTGTCAATCATCAAGCGGTGCGTCTCGTGCCCTGGATGGAGCCGCTGTTCCGCGACCGCGAGGCGGCCGGGCGCGTGCTGGCGGAAACGGTGGCCGAGCACGAGCTCGACGACCCGATCGTGGTCGGGGTGGCGCGCGGCGGCGTCGCCGTTGCCGTCGAGGTCGCGCGCAGGCTTGCCGCGCCGCTGACCGCGATCGACGTCGAGCGCGTCAACGCCCGGGGCCTGCGGCTCGGCGCGGTCACGGCTCACGGGCCGCCGTACCTCCACGGCGTGTCGGAGGAGGAGGCCGCACCCGTCGTCGAGCGGGCGCGCCGCGCGGCTACCGCGCTCGAGACGAGGCTCGAGCACGAGACGCTGCCCGTGGCCGGGCGTGTCGTCGTCGTCGCGGACGACGGGCTGATCACGGGGCTCACGCTCGCCGCGGCGTGCCGCTGGGCCCGGGCCGCGGACGTCTCGCTCCTCGTCGCCGCGACGCCTGTCGGCCGGGTCGACGGGCTCGTACGCGTCGAAGGCGAGGCCGACGAGGTGATCTGCCCGCACCCGCTCGAGGAGATCGCCGTGGTCGGCCAGGCCTACGACGTCTTCGACCCGCTCGACGAGTGGTACGTCGGCGCGTTGCTCGCCGGTCAGTAGAGCGCGGCCGCGAGCCGGCGGCGATACCGCTCCGTGCTCGGGTGCTCCTGGCCGAGATCGCGGAACAGCGCGACCATCAGGCGGCGAATCCGGTCGCGCTCGTCCGGCTCCGCGTCGCCGAGGCGCTCGAGCAGCAGCTCGAACGCGCGGTCGTAGTCCTGCTCCTCGACCGCCTCGACCACGTCGGGCCACTCGCCCTCGACACGCAGCTCGTCGACGAGGCGCGCGGCCTCGGAGGGCGCGGTCAGCTCGTCCAAGAACTGCGCGACGGCCGGCGGCGGGAGCGCGCCCGTGAACTCCGCGGTCACGTGACCGTTTCTGAACGCCTTGACCGCGGGGATCCCGCGCACCGAATAGCGGTCGGCCAGCTCCTGGTTCGCGTCGACGTCGACCTTCGCCACGACCACGTCGCGCGCCTCGGCCTCCCGTTCGAGCACCGGGCCGAGCATGCGGCACGGCCCGCACCACTCGGCCCAGAAGTCCACGACGACCGGAGCCTCGGCGGAGCGCTGGATCACCTCGCGCTCGAAGCTGTCGGTGTCGACATCGATCACCATGCACCACTTCTAGTAGCAAACGG
>DATFQE010000260.1:0-2421 GCA_035264445.1 Gaiellaceae bacterium
CTCGGAAACCTGTTTTCCGCGCCGGCCGACGGGCACCGCGGGAGTTTAGGCGGCGGCCGCGACCGTCTTTCCAGGCGCGGCCGGGCGCGCGATCAGCGGCGCCTGCTGCGGCCGGGCTATCGACCCTCGGCGGACGGCTCGGAAGGTGGGACAGGGAGCTTCGAGCGAGAGGGCGCAGAGCCCGGCTCGATGGAAGTAGCAATCATTGCACGATGGTTCGCCGCGGTGAGCCATTTGTTGCCTTTGCTCCCGAGTCGAGGGGGACAGGACACGTCGGGACTATAGGGGTTCCGGCGCAAAAAGTGGCCGGGGTCGGCAAAAGAAAACCCCGCAGTTTCCGGCACTTTTATCTACGCGGGCCGGAGCGTTGCCAGGCTCTGCAACGCCTGTTGAAAACTCTTCACAGGCACGATTCGCATCCCGCCCGCATGCTTCCTCGCCTCGCGCGCGTTGTCCCCAGCCGGGACGAGGAAAATCCCGATTCCCGACCGGCGGACGGCGATCGTCTTCTGCTTGACCCCGCCGATCGGAGCCACGGTCCCGTCGAGCTCGATCTCGCCGGTCGCGGCGATCTTCTGCCCCCCGTCGACGTCGCGGCCGAGCTCCTCCATCACGTCGAGGGCGAACGCGAGGCCGGCGGAGGGGCCGCCAACGTTGCCCAGGTCGATCTTGACCTTCAGCGGCAGCTTGATCGACGCCGCCTGGTTCACGTAGACGCCGATCACCGCGCGCTTCGGGTCGTCGGGATCGGCCGCCGTCCGCAGTGTGATCGGCACGAGCTTGTTCCCGCGCTTGACGACGAGACGGACCTGCTGTGCGGGCTCACGTGCGCCGACGAGCCGCAAGAGGTCGGAGCGTGTCTGGACGGGCTTGCCGTCGACGGACACGATCACGTCGTTCGGCCGCAGCTTCCCGACCGCGGGCGAGTCCGCGACGAGGGCGTCGACGAGCACGCCGACGTTCTTCGTCTTGACGTCGTACCCGAGCCGGCGGAGCGCGACCGCCGCCGCCACCTGCTGCGATCGTGCCATTGCCCTGAGCTCGCCCTCGCGCCGAGCCTCTTCGTTCACGCCCGGCGGAAGCAGCTGCTCCTTGGGGACGAGCGTCGAGCCCTCGTGGACGCCCGGGAAGAGGCTCTCGAACAGCGACGCCTTGCGCACGTCGACCGCGACGAAGTAGATGCCGCCTCCGTCTCGCGAGGGCTTCTCACCCTGGATCTGGACGAGCGGCCCGACGGCCCGCGCCCGGTCCGGGAGCAGGATGTAGTCGTCCGACGGGAGGAGGAAGAGGCCCGCCGCGATCGCGACGAGGACAAGGCCGACCGCCGCCACGCGGGCCGGCGTGAACGCGCGCCACACGGGTCGGAGGATAATTAGGAGTCGAAGTACTTCGTGTTACGGCTTGTTAGGACTGGTTTTGCGATGAGGCCTCGTCGCCGGGGTGTGATGGGCGGTGCGAGGCAAGGACGCAGGGAGCGTTCGTATCCGGAGCGATACGGGCGCGACTGAGGACGCCGCCTCGCGCCGTCCAGCGCGGCCCGGCGGCACAGCGCCTTATCGCGAAGCCAGCCCTCTAAAGAAGGCCGCGTGTGAGCCCGCCGTCGACAGGGATTGTCGCCCCGGTCACGTAGCTAGCGCGCCCCGACGCGAGGAAGCAGACGACGTCCGCGAGCTCCCGCGGCGAGCCGAAGCGCTTCAGCGGCACCTCGTTCATGCTGTCGGCGCGCGAGCGCTGGTGGAAGCTCTCTGCAAGCCGTTCGGTGTCGATCCGCCCGACCGCGATGTTGTTCACCGTGATGCCCTCGGGGCCGAGCTCGCGGGCGAGCGCCTTCGCCCAGCCGACGACGCCGGGGCGCACCGCGTTCGAGAGCGCGAGGTTCTCGATCGGCTCGCGCACGGAGCTCGAGGCGATGTTGATGATCCGGCCGGCTTCGCTCTTGCGTAAGTACCGAAGGCACAAGTTCGTCAGCCGGACCGCGGAGACGAGCAGCAGCGACACGGCCGCCTCGAGGGACTCCTCCGTCATTTCGACAGCGGGGCCGCGTGGCGGCCCGCCGCTGTTGTTGACGAGCACGTCGACTCCGCCGAAGGCCTCGACCGTCCGCCTGACGAGCCGCTCGCAGTCCTGCGGGTTCGTCACGTCGCCCCGCACGGCCAGCGCGCCGAGCCGCTCGGCCTCTCGTTCGAGCACCTCGCGGCGCCGGGCGAACATCGCGACGTTCGCGCCTTCGGCGGCGAGCACCTCGGCGACCGCGAGGCCGATTCCCTGCGAGGCCCCGCACACGATCGCGGTCTTGCCTTCGAGCCCTAGATCCACTCGGTCAGCCCCCAGACGGCGACCAGGACGAGTCCGATCGCGATCCCGATCCCCCAGAGCATGTTCTCGGCGCTTACGAGGCCGTCGCCGAAGAGCGGCCGCGCC
>DATFQE010000261.1:0-14336 GCA_035264445.1 Gaiellaceae bacterium
AGGCACGAATCACGCGCTGCCTCTTCACCGCCTGGCCGGAAATCGAGTGTGTCGCAACCGCACCGCCCGCCGCGCCGGCGAACAAGGCGAACGCCGCGACAGCCGCGACGACTGCATGACGCCGATTGAATCCCATCGCAAAAAAGAGTTGAGAGCGATGCATCGAGTGACCTCCTCCATGCCTGAATTGGTGTGTACGAAGGAGACCAAGGGCCGCTGACCTTCCACTGACGTCTCGCTGACGCGCTGACGGTTTTCGCATCTAGATCGAGCGAGGACCAGAAGGAGCCGGCTCGCGGCACCGACGGCCGCTCGTCGACGCTCGACGCGGCGACAGCAACCCCGTCGCCTTCTGGATCTACATTCACTCCGTGCTCAGGACGGTTCGGCCCCCTTCAGCTAACCAGGAGCCGGAGCCGCCTGGCCGTGCGCTGACATCCCGCTGACAACCAGCGGAGAGGCCGGCATCAGCCGACCTCTCCGGTTGGGTGGCGTGTCGGCGTTACCGTCGGTCGCCGCGGCGGGTGCTGAAGTCGACCAGCGTGTCGGCTCCCGGGGCGGCTGCGAACAGGTCGGCACCGGGGCCTCCGCGGAGGATGTCGTCGCCCGCGCCGCCGAACAGCCGATCGTTGCCGATCCCGCCCCGAAGGACGTCGTGACCGAGCCCGCCGCGTAGAACGTCCTTCCCGGCGCCGCCCAGCATGACGTCGTCACCGTCGCCGCCGTAGATCAGGTCGGAACCGCTGCCGCCGCATACCAGGTCGTTGCCGCCCGCAGCAGCGAGTGTGTCGCGGCCGCCCAGGCCGAGGAGGAGGTCCGGCCCCTCGCCTCCGCTGATCCTCTGGCCGCGGGAGTCGCCGACGACGAGCCCGATCGGGATCGAGGACGTGAGCCGCCCGTCTGAGACCGCGATGGTGACGGTCGCCCGGGTCGGGCGCTTCCGCCCGGTGATGGTCAGCGTCCGGTCCGAGCCGGCGCTGCCGAACGCGATGCCGGCCCGGCCCCCGGAGACCGAACCGGAGAGCTCGAGAGTCGAGCGCTCGTCGTCGATGTCGGCCACGAGCAGAGGCAACGTTCCGCTTCTGCCTCCGCATTCGAGTGCACGGCCTACCGCGATCGTGGGTGCGTCGTCGACAGGCCTGACCGTGATCGTCAGCGAGAACGGGCCCGACGCTTCCGCTCCGCCGTTCGCGGTCCCGCCGTCGTCGACCAGCTCGACCTCGACGTTCGCGCTGCCGTTCCCGTTGGGTGTCGGCGTGAAGCTCAGCACGCCCGTCGACGAGAGCGCGGGCGCTGTGCTGAAGAGATGCGGGTTGGAGTTCCCGCGGATCGCGAACCGGAGCTGCTGCCCGGCCTCGTCTGCGGGACCCGCGCTCAAATGCGACGCCCAGGCGGCGTTGTGGGTCCCCGAGTCCTCGTCGACGGAGACGCCGCCGCCGACCGAGAAGGAGGGTGCGTCGTTGACCGATGCGACCATGACCGTCACCGTCGCCGGCTCGCTGGTGGCGCCGGCCGTCGAGGCGGTGTAGGCGAATGTGTCGGTCCCCTGGAAGTCGGTCGGGGGAACGTACCGGAATGACGTACCGTCGATCGCCGTCACGGCGCCGCCCCTCGCGGAGCCGGAGCGCGAAGCAGCGACGGTGACCGGCGTTCCGCCTGGTCGCACGTCGTTCGCGGCGACGTCGATCGCTACCGCCGTGTCCTCCATCGTCGACGTCGTGTCGTCGACCGAGAAGAACGACGAGATCGTCCAGGAGTACGAGGCCGGCAGGCTCTCCACGTTGCCGAGGAGATCGGCGGCTCGAACGTCGAACGCATGACGACCTGCCGCGAGACCGGCGTAGCTGACCGGACTCGTGCACGGGCTGAACCCGCCGGCGTCCAGGCGACATTCGAACCCCCCGACCGCGGAACCCCCCTCGTCGACGGCGGTGAATGCGAAGCTCGCGGTTGTCTCCGGCGTCATGCCCTTCGGCTGGGCGGTGATCGTGGTCGTCGGGGCCGCCAGGTCGATCGACCAGTGAAACTCCGCGGGAGTGGCGTCGGCGTTGCCGGCCGCATCGACGGCGCGAACGTGGAACGCGTGCCGGCCGCCCATCAGCGAGGAGTAGCCGACGCCGCCGCTCGGGCAAGGTGCGAACACGTCGTCGTCGAGGCGGCACTCGAAGCCGGCGACCGCGCTGCCGCCGAGCGCCCCGCCGCTGTACGTGAATGACGCCGCCGCGGACGCCGTGACAGCATCGGGGCCGGAGTCGACAATCGTCTGCGGCGGGATCGTGTCGACCGTCCACGAGCGGCTCGCAGACGACCTGTCTGCGTTGCCGGCGGCGTCGACCGCGCGCACCTCGAAGCGGTGCTCGCCGTCGGCCAGGCCGGCGTAGACAGCGCCGCTGGTCGGGCACGTCTCGAACGCCGCCTCGTCGACGCGGCACTCGAAGCGGCTGACGGCAGTTCCGCCCAGCGCGTCGCCGTCGTAGGTGAACGACGCCGCGGTCGAGGTCGTCAGTGCGTCGGGCCCCGAGTCGATGCTCGTCTCGGGCGCAATCGTGTCTACCACCCACGAGCGGCTCGCGGGCGACTCGTCGGCGTTCCCGGCCGCGTCGAGCGCTCTTACCCGGAAGGTGTGCTCGCCCTCGGCCAGGCCGGCGTAGCTCTTACCGTCGTCCAGGCAGGCCACGAAGGCCCCGCCATCAAGGCGGCACTCGTAGCTGCTGACGTCGCTGCCGCCGAGGGCGTCGCCGCTGTACGTGAACGAGGCCGAAGTCGCCGCCGTGGCGGCACCCGGCCCCGTCTCCACGCTCGTCTGCGGAGCGATCGTGTCCACCATCCAGCTGCGGCTCGCGGCGGAGCCGTCCACGTTCCCGGCCGCGTCGAGTGCCCGCACCTGAAAGGTGTGCTCACCGTCGGCCAGGCCTGCGTAACCCTTACCGCCGTCCAGGCAGGCCACGAAGGCCTCGCCACCAAGGCGGCACTCGTAGCCGCTGACCGCGCTGCCGCCGAGGGCGTCGCCGCTGTACGTGAACGACGCAGAGGTGGCTGAAGTGGCCGGCGCCGGACCGGAGTCGATGGCGGTCTCGGGCGGCGTAGCGTCGACCGTCCACGTCCACGTTGCGGGACTGCCGTCATGGTTACCGGCCAGGTCGATCGCACGAACGCGCAAGCTGTGCTCGCCGTCGGCCAGCCCACTGCGGCTGGTGGGGCTCGTGCACGCACCGAACGCGCCGTCGTCGAGGCGGCACTCGAAGCCCGTCACGCCGGAGAGCGCGTCGTTGCCGTGGAAGGTGACTACCGCGGTCGTCGCATTAGTCAGGGGCTCGGGGCCTGAGTCGACGTCGGTCGACGGTTCCGTCTTATCGAGCTTGACGACCTGTGAGGCCGGCGGCTCGGCTGCGTTCGACGCCTTGTCCACGCAGCCGGTCGACGTGACCGTCGTCTCGACGGTCTCGCTCGTGACCGCTACGTCGGGGGAGGGGGTCTTGATGCCCGACTGGACCGCGCCTGCGTCGACGCAGTCGAAGACGACGGTGACGTCGGTGTTGTTCCAGCCGGCCGCGTTCGGCGCCGGTGACACCCCGGCCGACGCCACCACTGGGGCGGTCATGTCGATCCGGATCGTGGCCGTCACGGGTGTGGATTCGTGGCCGGCGAAGTCGGTGCAGCCGTCGGACGTGAAGTCCGTCCCAGGCGTTTCGACGTCCACCGAGCCACCGCCGGTGGCGGGCGTGTCCACTCCCGAGCCGGGCACGGGGTCGTCACAGACGAAGGCGACCGTCGTCGGTGAGTTGTTCCAGCCGTCTTCAGTCTGAGCGCGGGAGAAGTGCGGAACCGGAATCGGCGGCCGCGAGTCGATCTTGAACTCGGTCGTGAAGCCCGAGCCCACATTCCCTGCCACATCGGTCGCACTGCAGTCGGCGGTGTGAACGCCCTCGCCCGTGATCGAGGACGTCATAGCGCCGCCGAACACGCCCGAAGGAGACCAGCCGGCGCCGGGGTTGCTGTCTGCACAGACGAGGCGCTTCACCAAGTGTCCGGACTCCGGATCGCTGGCGATCACTCCGAGCGTGAACGGGCTCGTCTTCCACCAGCCGGCCAGGCCATCGGGTACCCCCTGCGAGAAGCTGATCGTGGGTGGGGTGTTGTCGACGAGACACTCGACCGGGTAGCCCACCTCCGGCAAGGCCGGGTCGCTCGTCTGGATCGTCAGCCGCGCGCTGTACCAGCGCTCCTCCTCGGCGCCCGTACACGTCGGATAGAGAATCGACAGCCCATCGACGGCCATGGGGCGCGGGAACCGGAACGGGCGCGCCAGCGGCCCGGGCTCCCCGTCCATCATCGAGAAGACGCCCGCGTCGGCTCCCGAGAACGAGGCGCTACCTAGCGTCAGCGGCGCGAGGCCGGCGTTGTCGACCGTGATCGTGTTGAACGTCTTGTACCCGGGGCGGACGTACATGTCCGCGATCGTCGTCTCCGGGTCGGGGTTCGGCACGGCAACCGGCACGCAGGTCTCCGACCCCGAGTCGATCTGCAGCGCGAGCGTCTTCGAGTTGAACGCCGGCTGCCACGGCCCGTCGTCGACGGTTTCGAGTACCTCGGCCGGCTCGTTCGTCCAATCCTGCCAGCCCATTGCGGACTCGGACGTCATCACCGCCCAGTACTTTGTCCCCGCCGTCAACTGGGGCGCCGGGCTCAGCCTTCCACACTGCGTCTCGGCCGGCCGCGGCTGCCAGATCCTGACCCCCGGGTTCGAGCCGCCCGTCAACTGGACGTCCACCGCCTCCAGCTCGCCCGTCATGAACAGGGGATCCCCCGGCAACCGGCCGAAGGTGTAGACGCCCACGCCCATCTCGAATATACGCAGGCGCGTGTCCACGTTGTAGGCGTCTTGCTCCGGATCGCCCCCACGATGGAACAGGTTCCATTCGAGCGGACCGGTCGTACGGGGCGGGTCGCCGGGGACCGGCGACGGCGTTCGGAGCCGGAACGTGCCGCCTGTCGGGTTGCCGGTGACCTGGAGCTTCCACGCACCGGGCGGGACATCTTCGAGCAGATGGAAGCCCATCGCGCCGAGGACTTCGCCGCTCGGCCGACCGTTCGCATCGGACTGGATCGAAACTCCGCCGAACGAGGCGCACATCGGGCTCGTCCCAGCGCCCGGGATGACACAGCGTCCGCGCATGCTGAGCAACTGCGCCGTACCGGACTGGGTCGGCGTGAACGCCATCGCTGAACGAAACGCGCCGAGACTGGAAGGGCCGACGGGGACCGAGTCCACCCCGCTGACAGTACGCTCGCCGTTGATCGTCGTGAACAGCGTCGTCAACGTGGTCGGCGCAGGGGCCGCGGGTGCGGCGCCGATCCCGAGCAGCAGCGCGGAGACCACGAGTACGAGCAGTGCGATTCGCGGAGCGGAGCCAAGGGTGTTCGTCGAACGTCGAGTGTGGTGGATGGGCTGCATGGCGTCGACCTCCGAGCGGTTGGATTCCTGAGCTGTCATGACCGGGCCGCGGCGAAGATGTCCGGCACGTCGGGGCGCGCGAACGGGTGCCGGTAGGCGTCGAGCGCCTCGGCGCGCGTGGCGGTGGTGATCTCGGAGAGGGTCTCGCCGACGGCGTTCTCCACGACCACGAGGTACTGCTGAGTGGAAACGCCGACGGACAGGTAGAGGAAGACCGTTCCGCCGTGCCCGACGATGCTCCGGGCATCGACCTCGGTCATCCTGGCCGGGAGGTGCGCGGCGGGGACGGCTGGCCAGACTCCGGCGGCTGCGTCGACGTGAGCCTCGACCGCCCCGCGCTCGTCGGCGGCTGCGACCGCCGGAAGGATGAGGATGGAGTGGGAGCGGAACATCGAGAGACCTCCTCGTGGTGTGCCTTGGTTGCTGGGTACGAGGAGACCAGGAGCCGCTGACCTCACGCTGACGCCTCGCTGACGCCTGGAGGTCAGCGGGCTAAGATCGACCGACGACCACTGGGGAAGCTGGTCTGATGCACCAAACCGCCACTGAAGGTGCGTTCGTGCTGGAGGCGAAGCTGCTCGCGCCTGCGCCGAAGCCGGGCTGGGTCGAGCGTCCGGAGCTCGTCTACGAGCTCGAGCGCGCCGGTGGCGCACGCCTGACGGTCGTGTCCGCGCCCGTGGGATCGGGCAAGTCGACGCTCCTCGCGCAGTGGGTGACGGCGGCGGCCGGCCGGGACGTGGCGTGGTTGACGCTCGACGCAGGTGACAACAGCCCGGTCATCTTCTGGCTCTACGTCGTCTCCGCGCTCCGGACGGTGCGGCCCGGCTTCGGGGAGCAAGTGCTACGGCGCGTCCAGGCGCCCGGGGTCGCCGTCGAGGACGACGTCCTGCCCCTGCTCGCCGATGCGGCCCGCGAGCTCGATGACGTCAGCCTCGTCCTCGACGACTTCCACACGATCGACGACGAGGACGTGCAGCACGGCTTGCGCTACCTGATCGAGCGGCTTCCTGCTGGTGCTCGCGTCGTGATCGCGAGTCAGCTGGGCCCGCCGCCGGCGCTCGACCCGCTCCGCTCGCAGGGCGACCTGCGCGAGATCCGCGACCTCGCGCTCTCGGCCGCCCAAACGGCCGCACTGCTCGGAACGGTGCTGGGAGTCGAGCTCGAGCCGGACGACGTGCGCGGCGTCCACGACTGGACCGAGGGCTGGGTCGCCGGCGTCCAGCTGGCCGCGCTCTCGGCGAGCGGACGCTCGAACTCGGTCGCCTTCCTCGCCGACCTTCCCGTGAACGCCCAAGACGTCGTCGACTACGTCTGGGACGAGGTACTCGCCCGTCAGCGTCCGGACGTGCGCCGGTTCCTCGCCGAGATCTCGATCCTGGATCGCTTCTCGGCTCGACTCTGCGCAGCGGTCACGGGGCGCGACGACGCCGAGCGCCTCCTGTCGGAGCTCGAGCGCTCGAATGCCTTCCTCGTGACCGTCGACGCGAGCACGCGGTGGTACCGCTTCCACCAGGTCTTTCGCGACGTCCTCGCCCGCGAGCTCGCTGCCCTCGCGCCGATCGAGGTGACCCGCTTGCATCGGCGGGCAAGCGAGTGGTACGCGGATGAGGGATTTCGGGTCGACGGCATCGAGCACGCCGTCGTTGCGGGAGACGTGCCGTACGCCTCCGATCAGCTGGCCCGGAGCTGGGTCTCGCTGTACAGCGAGGGACAAGGCTTCCGAATCCTCGACTGGCTCGACCGTCTGCCGCCCGCGGCGCTGACGTCGGACGCGCGTCTCGCCCTGATCGCGGCGAGCATGGATCGGTCGCTCGGGCGCCGGGAGAAGGTCGAGCGCTGGCTCGACGTGGTCGAGGCCGTGGCGCCGCAGGAAGGCCATCTTCCCGGCTTCGACTACACGACGGCAGCGTCGGTGGCGATCGCGCGCAGCATGCTCGACCTCGCCGCCGGCGACGCGGCCCGTGCCCTCGAGGAGGCTCGCCGCGCAGAGGCGGCCGAAACCGACGCGGACGGGCTCGGCCGTGCCGTCGCGTCCTTCTTCGTCGGGATCGTCCTCTTCTTCGCCGACGACCAGGCGGCGGAGGTGCTCCTGCGGGGGTTCGTCTCCCATCCGCTCACGGGCGACCAGCATGCGCGGGCCTATGCAGCTTTGGCGTTCCTCGCGTACATCGCCCTCGACCGGGGCGAGGTCGGCGACGCGCTCACGCTGTCCGAAGAGTCACTCGCGCGCGCGAGGACCCATGGCCTCGACGAATACCCGACCACCTCGCTCGCGCGCGGCGCGGTGGGAGCGGCCCTGCTCGCGAACGGCGATCTCGACGCCGCCGAGGACCATCTCGAACAGGCCGTGACCCTGGCACGCCGCGGCGGCGAGGGTTGCGACATTGCGCTCGCCCAGGCTCAGCTCGCGCGCCTTCGCCTGCGCGAGGGCGACCGCGACGGGGCGACGGCGGCACTCGCCTCTGCCACGGGGGCGCTCGAGGTCGACGGCCTCCCCAGACTCTCGCGGGTGGTGCGCGAGGTGTCGGCGCGACTGGACGGTCTACCTGAAGCCGGCCCGGCCGGCGAGGAGCTGACCGACGCCGAGCTCCGCCTCCTCCGGCTGCTTCCGCACGACCTCACGTACGAGCAGATCGCCGGCCGGCTCTACGTGTCGACCGCCACGCTGAAGGCGCAAGCCCGTGACGTCAGGCGCAAGCTCGGAGTCGCCAGCCGAAGCGAGGCGGTGACGGCGGCACGCCGGCGCGGGCTCCTATGAGGCGAGCGTGGCGGGTCTGCTCGCCGTGCGTTCGAGCGCGTCCTCGGCCGAGAGCGCGCCGCCCTCGCGGAACCGGGCCGTGAACTCCTCGATGCCGAGACTCTCCCGGGCCGACGCGAGCGCCTCGTCCTGCATCGCGCTCACCGACTCCCACGGGGGCGCGCCGATGCGCTGGTGGATTGCGGCGGAGGCGCCGGCCAGGACCGCGGCGTGCTCGGGTCGCCCTTCGAGCGCCGCCAGTGTCGACAGGCCCGCGAGCGCCTCGCCGACATTGAACTGATCGTGGATCTGACGGGCGAGCCGGAGGCAGTCCTCGAAGCCCCGCGCGGCCTGATCGTCGTGTCGGCGTACGAGCAGGAGCCATGCGTAGTCAATGAGCGGCTCGACGAGCCGCCGGTCGTCCCCGTGGCGGCGGCGTAGTTCGAGCGCCTCGGACAGCCGGCGATCCGAGGAGTCCAGACGCCCGTGAACGAGGTCGTACCAACCTTGCTCGGCCAGCGCAGTGGCCGCGCCGTACGGATCGCCCGCCGCGCGATAGAGGACGAGTGCCTCCCCGGCATGCCACGCGGCACGCTCCCATTCCTGGCTGCGTTCGCAGGCCCCCGCCTGCATGAGGAGGGCGTCGGCGACGAGGATCGGATCGCCCACCTCGCGCGCCGCCGTCACGGCACGATCGCAGGCGGCGGCTGCGTCGGGCGCGGCGACAAGGACAGCCCGGCGGCTCTGAGCCGCGAGCGCCGCCGCCTCTACTTCCGGCCGAGCCGCCTCGCGCGCGGCCTCGGCCGCCGCCTCCAACCGCGCCTCGGCGTAGCTGAAGCGACCCTGCGAGAGGGCGAGCCTTCCATCCCAGTAGAGCGCCTCGGCGCGCCTCGCGGGAGGTGCCGGCACCGCTGCTCCCAGACCCTGGGCCAACCAGCCGCGCACCTCGTTCGCGTGCGTGTCCCAGGGCAGTGCGCGCGCGAAGGCGATCGCGACGCGCAGCGCCTCGTCAACGGCGCCGGCGCGCATCAAGCGCTCGAAGGCCAGGCGGATGTTGCCTCGCTCCTCCGCAAGCCGGTCGAGCCACTCGCGGCGATCCGTGCGGGCCGCCTGGGCCGCGGCGTTCTCGCAGAAGCGCAGGAAGTACTCCGCGTGCCGGCGCTCGAGCGGCGGCAGCTCCTCGATGCCCGCAGCCCGTTCGGCCGCGAACTCGCGGACCGTGTCGAGCATTCTGAAGCGCGGCTGTTCGTCCCGGCCGGAGTCGGTCCGAAGCAACGATGACTTGTCTACGAGCGACGCGACCACTTCGTCGATGCTTCCGCCCGGCTCGCCGTCGTAGACAGCACGCGCGGCTTCGAGAGAAGCGCCGCCCTCGAACAGCGTGAGCCGGCCGAGCAGCCGCCGTTCGGCCGGGTTGAGCGCCTCCCACGACCAGTCCAGCGTGGCTCGGAGCGAGCGTTGGCGCGCCGGGAGGTCGCGCGGGCCGCCGGTCAGCAGCTCCAGCCGGTCGTCGAGGCGTTCGAGCAAGGCAGACGGCGCAAGCAGGCGTGCGCGGTCGGCCGCGAGCTCGATCGCCAATGGCAGGCCGTCCAGCCGGGAGACGATCGCGCCGACCAGCTCGTGCTCGGGCTCGATTGCGTCCCAGGCCGGGCTCGCTGCGCGGGCGCGCTCGACGAACAGTGCCGCCGCGTTCGGCCGAGCGAGCGGTTGGACGCGATAGACGTGCTCGGCCGTGATCCGCAGGGGTGCCCGGGCGGTGGCCAGCACGGTCAGGTTGGGCACCGAGGCGAGCAGCCCGCTGACCTGTCCCGCGTCCTCGAGGAAGCGGTCGAAACCGTCCATCACGAGCAGCGTCGGCGCGCCGCGCGTCACACGGGTCAACTGCTCGCCGAGCTCGGTCGGCGTGGACGCCACGACGCCAAGAGCCGCGGCGGCTTCCGAGACGAGCAGGCCGGCGTCTTCGACTCCGTCGAGATTGACGTGCACGGCGCCGCCCGGGAAGCGCTGCGCCACCGCCCGGCCGGCCTCCATTGCCAGCCGCGTCTTGCCGACGCCGCCCGGCCCGACCAGCGTGACGAGTCGCACGGCCGGCCGCATGACGTGCTCGCCGATGTCGGCCACCTCGAGGTCACGACCGATCGTCTCGTTCGCGGCCGCGGGCAGCTTGGCGGCGCGGCCGGGAGCGGGACGAGCGGCCAGGAGCTCTGGATCGTGCGCGAGGATCATCCGCTCGAGCCGGCGCAGTTCGGGCCCCGGCTCGATGCCGAGCTGGTCGACGAGGAGCTCGCGTCCTTCCCGCATCGTCTCCAGCGCTTCCGCCTGTCGGCCGGTGCGGTACAGCGCGATCATCAGCTGGCCGCGTAAGCGCTCGCGCAATGGAGACTCGGCGACGAGTGCGCACAGCTCGCCGACGAGGTCGGCGTCGCGACCCTCGGCCAGCTCGGCCGCCAGCCGCTCCTCGATCGCCTCGGCGTGCAGCTCGGCCAGATGCGCGATCTCCTGCTGCGCGAAGTCGTCGTACTGATGCTCGGCGAGCGGCGCCCCCCGCCACAGACCGAGCGCCTCGCGCAGGTCGGCTGCCGCCTGCTCCGGCTCACCTCGCTCCTGCGCCAGCCGCCCGCTCTTCAACAGCTCCTCGAACCGGCGGGAATCGATCGCCTGGGGATCGATCTCCAACGCATAGCCGGTGGCGTGATGGTGCACGGGCACTCCCTCGCCGAGCCGGTGGCGAAGTCTGGAGATGTGCTTCTGCAGCGCCTGCAACGCGCCGGTCGGCTGATCCCCGCCCCAGAGAGCCTCGAGCAGGGCATCCGCGGAGACGGGCTCCGGCGCGTGCATGGCGAGCACGACGAACAGCGTGCGCTGCTTGACACCGTCGAACCGAACGGGCGCACCCGAAACCTCGACCTCGAGCGGCCCGAGCACCTTGACGGCGATTTCCCTGCTCACAGCCTGGTCCCCCCAAGCTCAGACGGCCAATCCATCGTAACCCTTGCTGCAAGCGAGAGAGGTCCTCGCGCCCGAGAAGATGCAGTCACCCATTGTCATCCTCGGGCCGCGAACGAGGGCGTTCGCAACGAGCGGCCCTCGCCGGAGCATTCTTCGCGGCCTCGCTGGGCCGTGCGCCGCCGATCGCGGGTCGGCGGCGCACAGCCCAGGTCGACAACGGAACGCTCAGCGTCGTCGGCAACCGCGCGCGCGACGAGCTGACGTTGCAGCTCGCTCCGGGGTCGCCGCGGGACGCTCCAGCTCGACGTCGGCTCCGACGGTACGGCCGACCTCAGCTTCGACCGCGGGAGGTTCACCGCGATCGACATGCGGCGGTGAGCGGGCGGCGGATCAACGCCGTGCCGACCTCGGCTGGGGGCGTCTGCATCGATGATGCATATGTGCCCTCGTGGCTATCCAGCTGCGTAGTCCTGGACGCGTCTGGTCTCGCCGGCTGTGCGGCGCCGTCAGCGTTCGATGCCGAGGCGGCGGTGCGGGACGAGCTGCCGCTCGAGCTCCATCAGACGGCGGAGTCGTTCCAGGCGGTCGACGTCGACGTCGCGGTGGCTGGCTGCGAGCATGCGGACGCAGTCGACGAGCGAGGCGACCTGGGGGCGAACGCCGCGGCCGAGGTTCTCGCGGAAGGCGCGGATGCGCAGGTCGTCGTAGCCGCGCGTCCCCCACGGCGTCGGGACCACACCGATCTCGCCGGCCTGGGTTCGAGTGGTCAACGGTTCCTCGGAGGAGAGCGTTTCAGGTTCGAGCGGCGTGCCGTCGACCGAGGCGCCGCCCAGCTCGTCGAGGGCGCGGGCGAGGCGGCGCAAGTTCTCTTCGCGCAGGGATGGAACGAGGTCGAGGCCGCGCGTCGTCTCGGCGCTGCCGTGCACGATCCGCGCGAACGCGCCGACGATCACGTAGCCGACACGCTGACCCTCGAGCGCCTCCAAAACGGCATACGGGTCGAATGGGCTCGGCTTGCTCACCCACCGCCGCCGAGCTCGTCGAGCAGGGCCTGCACCCGCTGCTGCGGCGCCTGCAGAAGGGTCTTCTCCAGCTCGGCGTCCAGAACGGGAGTGTCCTCGCGCTCCGCGATCTCGAGCTTCAGCTCGAACCCGCACGCTTCGACAACGGTGCGTAGGTTCTCGAAGCTCGGTTGCTGCGCGCCCGTCTCCCAGCGGGCAACCTGTGCGCGGTCGCGGCCGAGCCGGTCGGCCAGCTCGGTCTGCGTCAGCCCCGCTTTCAGGCGCGCCTCGCGGATGATCTGCGCTCCCGTCACAGCACACGATCTTACCTCCGTGTTGACGACAGTTCGTGTGCTTGATAGGTTACGCACCGTCCGATGACGGTGTCGCCCGGTCAGTTGTCGCTTCCGCTGTTCGAGCCTGACGAGCGCATCGAGAAGCGCACGCGTCCGAGCGCCACCCGGCCACGCTCTCGCCCCGCTGTCGCCTCCAGTCGCTCCGAGACTCCACCAGCCGACCCCGCTCCATCCGCTCAGCGCACCCCAGACTCGACCCCCGGGCTGCTTACGACATATGAGGCGGCGGACCTCCTTCACGTCCATCCGCGCACCGTCCAGCGACTCGTCGAGCGCGGCGAGCTCGGCGCAGTTCGCCTGGGCAGCGCCGTTCGCTTCGACCCGCTCGACCTGACAGCTCTGACCGAGCGACTCAAGCGGTCCGCGCCTACGAGAGCCGTACCGCCCAACGCGGCGGTTCGGCGAGGCAGGGCTGCCTCCCGGTCGTTTGCCGATCGACTACGGTCGCAGCAGCATGAGCATCGAGCGGCGCCGGCGTAGCGACGGCCGGACTGTCTACGTCGTCCGCTGGTACGAGAGCGGACGGGGCAGCGCGCGGCGCAAGCGCAGCTTCGACCGTCGCGGCGACGCCGAGCTCTTCGAGGCCTCGCTGCGGCGGGCGCGCCAGCTCGGGCAGCTCGCCTCCGAGGTGATCGGCTCGAACGCCACACTCGAGGAGTTCCTCGTCGAATGGTGGGACACGTACGCGGTCACGCACCTGCGCCCGAGCACGCTCGAGACTTACACGACGCTGCTCGACAGGTGGATCGTCCCCTACCTGGGCCGCAAGCGTCTGCGCGAGATCACCCGGCAGACGATCGACAGCTACACGGCCCGACTGCGCGTCGACGGAGCGGGCGCCCCGACGATCAACCGAACGCTCGGAGTTCTGCAGGGTGTCTTCCACCGCGCGGTCGAATGGCGCCGTCTCGCCTGGAACCCGGTGGTCGGCGTCCGCCGTGTCGCCCACAGTCGCGCCGAGACGATCGACGCCCGCACGCCGGAGACGGTCGAGGCGATTCGCGCCCGACTCGACCCGCAGAACGCGGCGCTCGTCAGCGTGCTGGCGTACGAGGGCCTGCGCCCGGCGGAGGCCTACGCGCTCCTGTGGGGCGACGTCATCGACGACCGCGGCCGGCCGCGGAAGCGCCTGCGGGTCGAGCGCGCAATCTCCGGCAATGAGGTCACGACGACGAAGTCGCAGCGCGGGCGCGAGCCCGAATTGTTCACGCCTGTCGCGCGCGAGCTCGTCGAGCTCTACCTCGCCCGCGGCCGCCCCGATCGCGCCGCGCTCGTCTTCCCCGACAGCCAAGACGGCCACCTCCGTCGCCAGAACTGGCGGCGGCGGGTCTGGATTCCGGCACTCGAGCGCGCCGGAGTGCCCTACTTCCGCAGCTACGACCTGCGTCACACCTGCGCCACGCTGCTCCTCTACGAAGGCCGCACGCTGAACGAGGTCGCCGAGCACCTCGGGCACGCGGACCCAGGCTTCACCGCACGCACCTACGCGCACGTCATGCGCGACTCCTCCCGACGGCGGCGCATCACGATCAGTGAAGCGATCCGCACCGGGCGCGCAGCCGCTTCCCGTGGACCCCTGGTAGACCCTTCTGGCGCCGAGCCGGCAGTTCGCCCCCGCCGCTCCGACAAGAAGTCCCTGCAAATCGAGAGAGCCGACGCCCGGACTCGAACCGGGGACCCCTTCATTACGAGTGAAGTGCTCTACCAGCTGAGCTACGTCGGCAGCGTGGCTAGGGTAGCCGCTTGGCGCCTGGGCCGCCCGCTCCGGCCGGCCTCAGCAGAGCGCCTTGATCATCGGCGCCGCCCACCTGCGGAGCTGCCGCAGCGCTGCAACGTCG
>DATFQE010000262.1:0-4273 GCA_035264445.1 Gaiellaceae bacterium
CTCACCGACTCGACTTTCAACACATATGGCATGCCGACGACTGTATCGGGGCCGGGTGGCGAGCCAAACGCCCGGGCGCCTCACGAGCCGGGGTGACCGCGATTTTACCGTGAGCGAGCGGTCCCCTAGCCGCGAGACCCCTTACCGCCGGCGTGCGGATCCGGCGAGTATCGCGCGGATCGCCTGATGGCTTGCCTCGTCGGGCGACTCGCTGATGACGGTCGCCGGTCGGTCGAATCGAGCAAGCGCTTCGGCAAGCGGTTCGGCTCGGAGCGTGCCCTCGCCGTAGGGCAGGTGCTTGGTCTCGTTGCCGCCACGCCTTCCATCTTCAAGTGTATGGGTCGCAAACTGGATGTCCGAGAAGTGGACGTGGAACGGCGCTCCCTCCTCGATCACCTCGTCCGCCGCCGCGAGCACCTCGGCGAACCGCTCCACGTCCGTGAACGCGCCGTCGCTTGTGGCGTGCATGTGGGCGAAGTCGAGCACCGGCCGCACCCAGTCGAGCCGGCGCGAGATCTCGACCACGTCGTCGATCGACCCGAGCTCGCGCACGCGGCCCATCACCTCGACGCCGAACGGCACCGCGCGGTCCTTGCCCTCGAGCCGCTCCCGGAGGTCGGCGAGCTGCTCGACGACGGACCCGATCGCGTCCTCGCGCTCGCGTCCGAGCAGGAAGCCTGGGTGAAAGACGACCACCTCGGCGCCGGCCGCGACGGCGACACCCGCCGAGTGATCGAGCATCCCGACCGCCATCCGCTGCTTCTTGTCGCGTTCGACGTGGCCCATGAAGCCCGCGATCGGCGCGTGGACGGAGAGCGCGATCTCGGACTCGCGGGCGAGCTCGCCGAACCGCTCGGCCCACGGGTAGTCCATCCAGAACTTGCCCTCGAAGTCGATCTCGCAGGCCGTGTAGCCCCGCTCGAGCAGGATCTCGATCGCCGCCTCCGGGCTTTCGCGTGACGGCACGCGGGCAGGGCCGTAGCGGAGCTTCACCTCCGCAAAGCTAACGACTCAGGCGGCTTCGTTGCGTTCCGCGCGCCGCGGCGGGATGCGGTAGCCGTGCTCCTCGCAGAGCGAGCCCGGCTGCTCCTCGGTCAGCGCGTCGCAATACCCCTTGCCGTAGGCCGCGCGGATGAACGCGGCGACCACCTCGAGGTTCCAGTCGTCGACGTCGTCCGCTTCGCGCCACAGGTCGGCGAGGCGGAGATCGATGTCGAGCTCGAGAAGGTCGATCCGGGAGGGGCGCTTGGGCATGCGAGAAGCGTACGAACGGTGTCGGACGACACGAGTGGGACTAGCGGCCGCGCCACCGGCGTCTCGGCTGCCTCGGGCGCCGCTCCGCGGCCCGGCGGATCACGGGGAGCTCCTCGAGGCTCATGCCCGCTCCGGTCGCCACGCACGTGAGCGGCGAGTCGGCCTGGTACACGGGCAGGTGCGTCTCCCTGCGCATCAGCTCGTCGAGGCCGCGCAGGAGCGCTCCGCCGCCCACGAGGACGATCCCGCGACTCGCGATGTCGGCGGCCAGCTCGGGCGGCGTCGTCTCGAGCGTGTCCTTGACCGCTTCGACGATCTGCCGCACCGGCCGGAGGAGCGCCTCGCGGACCTCTTTCGCAGTCAGCGAGCTTCTCCTGAGGCCGCCGGTGAGCAGGTCTCGGCCGCTGACGTCCGTGTCCGGCAGCTCGCCCGTGTCGAGGGCCGAGCCGACCTCGATCTTCGCGTCCTCGGCGCTCTCCTGGCCGATGAGGAGCTTGTGGTTGTCCCTGACGTACCGGACGATCGCCTCGTCCATCTCGTAGCCGCCGACGCGGAGCGACCGCGCGACGACGATCCCGCCGAGGGAGATGACCGCGACCTCGGTCGTCCCGCCGCCGATGTCGACCACCATGTTCCCGCTCGGCTCGGCGATCGGCAGGCCGGCTCCGATCGCTCCCGCCATCGGCTCCTCGATCAGCCCGGCCTCGCGTGCCCCGGCCGTGAGCGTCGCTTCCTTGACTGCGCGCTCCTCGACGTCGGTGATGCCGCTCGGGACGCACAGCACGACCCGCCGGTGGGTGCGGCGGTGTCCGCTGGCCTTGGCGAGGAAGCTGCGCAGCATCTCCTCGGTCACCTCGTAGTCCGCGATCACGCCGTGCCGAAGCGGGCGCGTCGCGCGGATCCGCGCCGGCGTGCGGCCGATCATCCGCCTCGCCTCGTCGCCAACCGCCTGGACGTCGCCAGTGATCTCGTCGATTGCGATCACCGACGGCTCGAACAGGACGATTCCCTCGTGGCGGATGTAGACCACCGTGTTGGCGGTGCCGAGGTCGACGGCCATGTCCCTGCCGTAGGCCCGCAGGTGGCGCATGAGGCTCATCGCGCGGGCATTCCACCATGAATGACGGCCCCGTACGCTTTCCGAATGCGATTTTCGGACGAGTCGCTCGCCCGTCGGCTGGAGGACGTCCAGAACCGCTTCATGCTCGAGTGGCTGGCGGGAACCGGCGCGGAGCTCGAGCGCTTCGGCGCGGCCGTGGCCGCTCTCGACGCGTCGCGTCCGGAGCTCGACTTCGTCAACCGCGTGTACGGGCTCTGGCCGGAAGACGCCGAGCGGGTGGCCGAGATTGCCGGCCGCTACCGCGAGCGGGGCGTCCGCGCGTGGTTCGAGCCGGCGCCCTGCGAAGGCTTCGAGGAGCTCGCGGGCGCGCTCCACGCGGTCGGCGCCGGACAGGTCGGGTTCCACACCGTGGTCTACGGGGCCGCGTCCGGGCGGCCGCTCGCGAGCATCGTCGACATCGACAGCACGCCGGAACCCGAGCTCTTTGCGGATGTCCTGCTGCGCGGCCACGGCGTTCCGGAGGGCGCGCGCGTCCGTGACCGCGCCTCCGTTGCCCGCTGGGCCGAGCTGGACGCCTGGCGGCTGTACCTCGCCCGCATCGACGGCGAGCCTGCCGGCGCCGCGCTCCTGTCGCTCGACGCCGACCTCGGTTACCTCGCGAACGCCTCGACCCTTCCCGAGTACCGTCGGCGCGGGGTGCAGACGGCGCTGATCGCCCGCCGGATCGAGGACGCGGCCAGGGCCGGCTGCGACGCCGCGTGCTCGGGCGCGGCGTTCGGGTCGCCGAGCCAGCGGAACCTCCAGCGGGCCGGGCTGCAGGTTGCGTACACCAAGGCGGTGTGGCGCCTACACTGACTGCGTGGCCCGGAGAGGTAGCCCGGCGCGGCTCGTCGTCGCGCTCTCCGTCGCGGCGCTGCTCGCCGTCTTCCTCGTCTACGTCTCGATCGCGGGCGGCGGGACGCCCTCGCTGGCGCCGTCGGAGCTGAAGGGCCGCTCCGGCGAGGTCACGCTCGCCGGTCGTGTGGTCGCGCCGGTTCGGGGCAAGGGGCGCGAGGGCGGGTTGCGGTTCACGCTGCGGGACGTGAAGGGGACGACGACGGTGCCGGTCCTCTACAAGGACTCGGTTCCGGACATGTTCCGCGTCGGTCGCGACGTCTCGCTCAAGGGCGAGCTGAAGCACGGAGTGTTCGTCGGCAAACCGGGCACCATGATCACCAAGTGCCCGTCGAAGTACACCCCCAAGAAAGGCACGTGAACCGTGCCTGAGCTCGGGCGCATCGCGCTCGTGATCTGCCTCGGCCTGTCCGCGTACGCCGTGATCGCCGGCGCCTACGCGGCTGCGGCGGGGAAGCGCCGCCTGGCGCTCTCCGCGCGGAACGCACTGGTGGCCTGCCTCGGCGCCACGCTCGTCGCGGCCGCCATCCTGCTGGCCGCGCTCGTCCGCAGCGACTTCTCCTTCGTGTACGTCGCCGACCACACGAGCCTCGAGCTGCCGACGCCGTACAAGATCTCTGCGTTCTGGGGTGGGCAGGAGGGGTCGCTGCTCCTCTGGCTGTTGATTCTGACCGTGTACTCGACGGCAGCCGTGCTCCTGGCGAGGCGAACCGGAGGGACGCTCGTCGCCTGGGTCGTGCCGGTGCTCGGCGTCGTCGTGGCGTTCTTCTCGCTCGTGCTCGTCGCAGTCTCGAGCCCGTTCGCGACCCAGGCCGCGCCGCCCGACGGGATCGGGCTCAACCCCAGCCTGCAGAACCCGTACATGGTCTCTCACCCGCCGGCGCTCTATCTCGGCTACGTCGGCCTCGCGATTCCGTTCGCGTTCGGCATGGCCGCCTTGCTGTCACGGCGGACGGACGAGCTCTGGATCGTCCTGACCCGGCGCTGGACGTTGCTCGCGTGGACGTTCCTGGGCATCGGCCAGCTGCTCGGAGCGCACTGGGCGTACGTCGAGGTCGGCTGGGG
>DATFQE010000263.1:0-9715 GCA_035264445.1 Gaiellaceae bacterium
GTGCCCGCCGAGTCCGACCGTCTGCGCGCCCTCGTCGACGCCGGCATCGCGCTGAGCTCCGAGCTCTCGCTCGACGCGCTGCTCCAGCGGCTCGTCGAGACGGCCGCCGACTTGACGGGCGCCCGCTACGCGGCGCTGGGCGTCATCGACGAGAGCGGGCGCGGGCTCGAGAAGTTCCTGACGACAGGCATCGACCCGGAAGAGCACGCGGCCATCGGCGACCTTCCGACCGGCCGCGGGATCCTCGGCGTCCTCATCCGCGACGCCCAGCCGCTCCTCCTCGAAGACATCGCACAGGACCCGCGCTCGGTCGGGTTCCCGCCCAACCACCCGCCGATGAAGTCGTTTCTGGGCGTCCCGATCTTGCAGCGCGGTGTCGCCTACGGGAACCTCTACTTGTCCGAAAAGGACGGCGGCGGCGCGTTCACCGAGGACGACGTCGAGGTGACGAAGCTACTCGCCGCCCAGGCCGCCGTCGCGATCGACAACGCCCGGCTGTACGAGTCCACGGCGCGCTGGCTTCGCCGCTTCGAGAGTTTGAACGAAATCGGCATGGGCCTCGCCTCGCAGCTCGAGCTCACGCCGCTGCTCGAGCTCGTGGCGCGCAGGTTGCGCGAGCTGATCGACGCTCGGATCGTCCTGATCGCCCTGCCCGGCGCGGGCGGCCGGCTCGTCGTCGCCGCCGCCGACGGCGAGGGCACCTACGGCCTTCCGGGCATGGAGCTCGATCTGGACCACTCGAAGATGGGCCGGGTCTTGGAGCGCAGCCGTAGCGAGCGCGTCGACGCCGTCCTCGAGGACCCCGAGGTCGACGACGCGACCGCACGCCGGCTCGGCGTGCACTCGGGCCTCTATGTGCCGCTGGTCGTCCGCGGGCACGCGATCGGCGTCGTCGTCGCGCACGACCACGCCGGCCCGGACACGAGGTTCGACGACGACGACCTGCGGCTCGCCGAAGCTCTCGCCGCCAGGGCCGCGATCGGCGTCGACCTGTCCCAGCGCGTCAGCCGAGAGGCGATGCGCAAGGTGGTCCAGGCGCAGGAGCTCGAGCGCACACGGCTCGCCCGTGAGCTCCACGACGAGACCGGCCAGGCCCTGACCTCGATCCTGCTCGGGCTGAAGCCGCTCGAGGGCGTCGCGGATGCCGACGCCCGGGCCGCGGTGGCCGCGGTCCGCGAGCTGGTCGTCTCGACGCTGCAGGACGTGCGCCGGCTCGCGGTCGAGCTGCGCCCGTCGGCGCTCGACGACCTCGGACTCGTCCCGGCCGTCGACCGGCTGGCGAAGACCGTCGCCGAGACCGGAATGCGCGTCGACGTCGAGGCTCACATTGGGGACGAGCGGCTGCCCGAATCGGTCGAGACCACGCTCTACCGGATCGTGCAGGAGGCCGTCACGAACGTCGCCAGGCATTCGGGCGCCGAACGGCTCAGCATCACCCTCACGCGGAAGAACGGCGCGGTTGTCGCCATTGTCGAAGACGACGGCAAGGGGTTCGACCCCACGCGTACAGGCTCCGACGGGCTGGGCCTGGTCGGCATGCGGGAGCGGCTCGCCCTCGTCGGCGGCACGCTCCGCATCGAGGCGGCGGCCGGGGCCGGGACTACGATCGCCGCCGAGGTGCCGCTGACTTGAGCATCCGAGTGCTCGTGGTCGATGACCACGCCGTCGTGCGCAGCGGCCTCCGCCGGGTGCTCGACGCCGAGGACGACATCGAAACCGTCGGCGAGGCGGCGAACGCGGACCGGGCGATCTTCGAGGCGATGGAGCTCACGCCCGACGTCGTCCTGATGGACGTCACGATGCCCGGTAAGAGCGGCGTCGATGCGCTGCCCGCGCTTCTGCAGTCCGTCCCGGACGCGCGCGTGCTCATGCTCTCGATGCACGACGATCCCGGATACGTCCGCGCGGCCTTCGCGGCCGGCGCGAGCGGCTACGTGCTCAAGGAGGCCGCCGACTCGGATGTCGTGGCAGCGGTGCGGGCCGTCGCCTCGGGCGAGCGGTACGTCCACCCGGCGCTCGGCGCCAAGCTGATTGCCGCGGAAGCCGACGAGCGCCGACGCGCGGACGCCGATCCGCTCTCAGAGCGCGAGCGGGAGGTCCTGCGCCTGCTTGCCCTCGGCCACACGAACCAGGAGATCGCGACGATGCTCTACATCTCCGTCCGCACAGCTGAGACGCACCGCGCGCACATCATGCAGAAGCTCCGGCTCTCTTCCCGGGCGCAGCTCGTCCGCTACGCGCTCGACTCGGGCCTGATCGAGACGGAGTAAGCAGGACAGCGCGGCCATAACGGTCACGAGCGCGTCACCACGCGCCGCACCGCCTGCGCGATCACGAGCTCCTCGCGGGCCTCGACGGCCTCGACGCGAACGTTGCCCAGGAAGGCAAGGCGCTCGGCGACTGCGTCCCGGACATCCGGCCGGTTCTCACCGACGCCGCCCGAGAACGCGAGCACGTCGATCCCGCCGAGCGCGACCGCCATCCGCGCGGCGGCGCACGCGACCGCGTAGGTATAGACGGCGAACGCATCCGGGTCGTCGAGCCCACCCAGCGCGGCGAGGCCCGATCCGTGCTCGAGCGCGCGGTCGAGGTCGTTGGCCGTCAGGCCTTTCTCGCGGAGCACGAAGAGCAGCGCGCCCGGGTCGATCGACCCCGAACGCGTTGCCATGGGAACGCCCTCGAGCGGCGTGAAGCCCATGGTCGTGTCGACCGACTCGCCGTGCAGGACGGCCGTGATCGAGCAGCCGCCTCCGAGATGGCAGACGACGAGTCGCTCCACCTCGATCCGGCTGACCACCGACTCCACGGCGAGCCCGTGGAAGCCGTACCGCCGGATCCCCCACTCCTCGCGCCACTGCCGGGGAATCGCGTACGTGGCCGCTTCGGCGGGGATCGTGCGGTGAAACGCCGTGTCGAAGACGGCGACATGCGGCACGTCCGGAAGCGCGGCGCGGGCAGCGCGAATCCCGCACAACGCCGCGTCGTTGTGGAGCGGCGCGACCGCGCGAAGCTCCTCGATCCCGCGGATGACCGCATCGTCGATGAGCGTGGGCTCCACGAACATCGAGCCGCCGTGCACCACGCGGTGACCAACGGCTTCAGCCGGGACGAACGCCTCGACGCGGCGCGTGTCGTCGCCGTCGACGAGATGGAGCTTCAGGCTCGTCGAGCCGGCGTTGACCGTCAGTACGGCCAGGTCCAGCCGCGGACGTCGGGGTGGTCCTCGCCGTGCTCGCGTGTGTAAGCGCGCGCCTGGAGCCGGCGGTCGGCCATCTCCTGGCGCAGGTGCGCGCACGTCCCGCCGAGCCCCGGGACACGGTCGATCACGTCCAGGACGAGGTGGAAGCGGTCGAGGTCGTTGAGCATGACCATGTCGAACGGCGTAGTCGTCGTGCCCTCTTCCTTGTAGCCGCGGACGTGCAGGTTCGCGTGGTTCGCCCGCCGGTAGGTCAAGCGGTGGATCAGCCAGGGGTAGCCGTGGTAGGCGAAAACGACGGGCTTGTCGCGAGTGAACAACGAGTCGAACTCGGTGTCGGGCAACCCGTGCGGGTGCTCGGCCTCCGGCTGGAGGCGCATGAGATCGACGACGTTGACGAACCGCACCTTCAGCTCGGGCAGCCGCTCGCGGAGGATCGCCGCCGCGGCGAGCGCCTCGAGCGTCGGGACGTCCCCGGCGCACCCGAGCACGACGTCGGGCTCGGCGCCCTCGTCCGTCGAGGCCCACTCCCAGATGCTCGCACCCCGCGTGCAGTGGAGGATCGCGTCCTCCATCGAGAGGTACTGGAGAGCCGGCTGCTTGCCGGCGACGATGACGTTCACGTAGTGGCGGCTGCGCAGGCAATGGTCGGCCACGGAGAGCAGCGTGTTCGCGTCGGGCGGGAGGTACACGCGGACGACCTCGGCGCGTTTGTTCACGACGTGGTCGATGAAGCCGGGATCCTGGTGGGAGAAGCCGTTGTGGTCCTGCCGCCAGACGTGCGAGCTGAGCAGGTAGTTGAGCGAGGCGACCGGGCGCCGCCAGGGGATGCCGCGCGTCACGTTCAGCCACTTCGCGTGCTGGTTGAACATCGAGTCGACGATGTGGGTGAACGCCTCGTAGCAGTTGAAGAGCCCGTGCCGGCCGGTGAGCAAGTAGCCCTCCAGCCAGCCCTGGCACATGTGCTCCGAGAGCATCTCGACGACGCGGCCTTCGCGCGCGAGGTTCTCGTCGGTCGGCTCGATCTCCGCCTCCCAGGCGCGGTCGGTCACCGAGAACACGTCGCCGAGGCGGTTGGACTCCGTCTCGTCCGGGCCGAAAACGCGGAACGTCTGGGGGTTCCGCGTCACGACGTCGCGGAGGAATTTCCCGAGGACGCGGGTCGCCTCGCCCTCGGTCGTCGCCGGCGTCGCAACGTCCACGGCGTAGTCACGGAAGTCCGGGAGCAGGAGGTCGCGTAGCAACAGCCCACCGTTGGCCTGCGGGTTCGCGCTCATCCGCCGATCGCCCTGCGGCGGCAGCTCCGCGAGCTCGCGCCGCAGACGGCCTGAGTCGTCGAAGAGCTCCTCGGGGCGGTAGCTCCGCAGCCACTCCTCCAGCTGGGCGCGGTGCTCGGCGTTCTCCCTGGTCTCGGCCAGTGGAACCTGGTGCGAACGCCAGCTGCCCTCCACCTGCTTGCCGTCGACTTCCTTCGGCCCGGTCCACCCCTTCGGTGTCCTGAACACGATCACGGGCCACGACCTGCGCTCGTCGTCGTCCTCCAGGCGCGCGGCGTGCTGAAGCTCCGCGATCCGGTCGAGCGCCGTGTCGAGGATCTCCGCGAAGCGGCCGTGCAGCTCGAGTGTGTCCTCGTCGTCGAACCCGCCCGTGAAGAAGAGCGGCTCGTAGCCGTGTCCCCGAAGGAACGCCTCGAGCTCGTCCTCGGAGATGCGCGCGAGCACGGTCGGGTTGGCGATCTTGTAGCCGTTCAGGTGCAGGATCGGCAGCACCGCCCCGTCGGTGCGCGGGTTGAGGAATTTGTTGCCGTGCCAGCTGGTGGCGAGCGGGCCGGTCTCAGCCTCGCCGTCGCCGATCACGCAGGCGACGAGCAGGTTCGGGTTGTCGAACGCCGCTCCCTGGGCGTGCATGAGCGCGTACCCGAGCTCGCCGCCCTCGTGGATCGAGCCGGGCGTTTCCGGCGCCGCGTGGCTCGGGATCCCGCCGGGGAACGAGAACTGGCGAAAGAGCTGCCGGAGCCCGTCCTCGTCCGGCCCCACGTGGGTGTAGAGCTCGCCGTACGTGCCTTCGAGGTACGCGTTCGCGACCACCGCGGGTCCGCCGTGTCCCGGCCCGCAGATGTAGATCGCGTCGAGGTCGCGCTCCCGAATCGCCCGGTTGAGGTGGGCGTAGAGGAAGTTCAGGCCGGGAGTCGTTCCCCAGTGACCGAGCAGGCGCGGCTTCACGTGCTCGGCCGCGAGCGGCTCGCGCAGGAGCGGGTTGTCCAGCAGATAGATCTGGCCGACCGAGACGTAGTTCGCCGCGCGCCAGTACGCGTCGAGGAGCCCGAGCTCCTCCGCCGCCGGAGGCGCGATCGCCGGCGAGGTCTGGGTCACGGCGCCACGCTAGCCGGTCGCGTGATCCCGGGGCAAGCGGCTACCACGTCTTGGTGCGTGCCCGCTCCTCCGGCCTGGCGACGCGCACGCGCGCGTCGACGGCCACGCACCGGTCGGGCAGGGCGAGCACCGGGTTGAGGTCGAGCTCCGCGATCGCCGGAACATCGTCCGCGAGGCGCGCGAGGCGCAGGACGAGGTCGGCGAGGGCGTCCGCGTCCGCGGCCGGCGCGCCGCGGAAGCCAGCGACGAGCCGGCCCGCCTTCCCGCTCGTCACGAGCTCCGCCGCATCGGTGTCCGTCAGGGGGGCGATCCGGAACGCGGCCTCGCCGATCAACTCGGCGAAGACGCCTCCAGGCCCAAAGGCGACCAGCGGACCGAAGACCGGGTCCTGCACGACGCCGACGAGCAGCTCCGCGCCGCCGCGGATCATCGGCTGCACCAGCACCGCACCGCCGATCCGCTCAGCGGCGATCTTTACCGCGGCCTCGTCCAGAAGGTCGAGGGCGATGCCGCCCGCCTCGGTCTTGTGCGCTCCAGGCACCGCGCTCTTGACGACGACCGGGAAGCCAAGGTCGGCCGCCGCGGCCGCCGCCTCGTCCGGCCCGTCGACGACGCGTTCCTCGACCAGCGGGATTCCGTACGCGAGCAGCAGCTCCCGCATCTCGGCCGGCGCGAGCCAGAGGTCGTCCCCGCTGGCGAGCGCGCGCTCGATCACCCCGCGCGCCGTCTCCGGGTCGATGTGCTCCGGCTCGACGAGCTCGCCCTGCGGCGCCCGCAGCCATTCGGCGCGCGCCGCCGCGCGGCCGAGCGCACGGGCCGCCGACTCCGGATAGGAGAACGAGGCCACCTGGCGGCTCGGCGCCCGGAGTGCCTCCGGGATCCCCTCGGCCGCCATGATCACGGCGAGGACCGGCTTGTCCGCGCCCGCGCCGCGTGCGGCCGCCTCGACCTCGACTGCGACGTCGTCCGCGGTCGCCGCGACGGTGGGTGCGAAGAGCACGATGACGGAATCCACACGCGGATCCGAGAGCACTCGAGGCAGTGCGGCCGCGTACGTCGCGGCCGTCGCGCCGCCGAGCATGTCGACGGGGTTCGCGACGCTCGCCTCCGCGGGGAGCAGCTCGGCTAAGCCCTCCGCGGTCTCGGGCCCGAGCGTCGCGAGCTCGAGGCCTGCCGCGTCGCACGCGTCCGCGCAGAGGATCCCCAGACCGCCGGCGTTCGTGAGCACCGCGACGCTTCGGCCCCGTGGCTCCGGCTGCGTGGAGAGCAGCGCCGCCACGTCGACGAGCTCCTCCAGCGACTGCGCGCGGATGACGCCCGCCTGACGAAAGAGGGCGTCGACCGCGGCCTCCGAGCCGGCAAGGGCAGCCGTGTGCGAGCTTGCCGCGCGCCGCCCGCTCGCGCTCGTGCCGCTCTTGAGGGCGAGGATCGGCTTGCGGCGCGCGACCCGGCGCGCAAGGCGGCCGAACCGGCGCGGGTTCCCGAACGACTCGACGTACATGAGCACGAGCGCGGTCGCGTCGTCGTCCTCCCACCATTCGAGCAGGTCGTTCGTGGAAACGTCCGCCTTGTTGCCTATCGAGACAAAGGCCGACAAGCCCAAACCTCGCGATTCGGCCGCTTCGAGCAGCGCCACTCCGAGCGCGCCGCTCTGCGACGAGAAGCCGATGTTCCCGGCGGGCGCACCGCGCGCCGCGAAGGTCGCATTGAGGCTCGGGCCTGCAGCCGCGATCCCGAGGCAGTTGGGCCCGATGAGCCGCGCCCCGTGCGAGCGGACGAGCGCGAGCAGCTCTTCCTGGCGCTCGGCGCCCTCCCTGCCCGTCTCGGCGAAGCCGGCGGAGATGACCACAAGCGCGCGCGTGCCAGCGCGAAGGACCTCGTCGGCCGCCGCGATCACGGCGGCGCCCGGAAGAGAGATGACGGCGACGTCGACGGTCTCCGGGATCTCGGCGATCGAACGGTAGGCGCGCACGCCAGCGACCGGCGTGCCGTCGCGGTTGACCGGATAGGCCGCGCCGGCGAAGTCGCCTTCGAGGATGTTGCGGAAGAGCTCGCCCCCGATCGAGCCACGTCGGCGGGAGGCTCCGACCACCGCCACGCTGCGAGGCTCGAAGAACGGACGGAGCGACGCCGTCACCGCGGTGTGGTCGCGCTCGGCGACGCGAAGCTCATACGTCTCCGTCGACGCGATCGGGAAGCGCACCTCGACCTCACCGCCCTCGAGCTCGCGGGTCAGCTCGAAGCCGACGGCCTCGAAGACGCCGAGCATCTCCCGGTTGCCGGGCAGCACCTCGGCGACGAAGCTCGCGATCCCGACCCGCGCCGCGCGGTCGGCGAGCTGCTCGAGCAGACGCGTGCCGATTCCGCGGCGCTGATGCTCGTCTGCGACGGCGAACGCGGCCTCGGCCAGGGCCGGGTCGCGCAGTCGCACGTAGTTGGCGACGGCGACGACGCTCTCGCCGTCCTCCCCGGCGAGCGTCGCGAGGAGGGCCCCGCGCTCGTCCCAGTCCGGCTCGAGCAGCGGCTCGACGAGTTGGTCGCCGATCTGGGGGAAGCCGTGGAAACGGCGGTAGAGGCTCCGCTCGGACAGCCCCTGAAAGAAAAGGAGCAGTCCCTCCGCGTCGTCGCTCCGGGGCGGCCGCAGGCGGAGCGTGCGGCCGTCCCGGAGGATTACGTCTGCGACGTCTGCGACCACGCCTCCATTCTCACGCAGTCGCAGCCACCGCCGGGCGACGCGCTTCGACGTGCCCGCTCGCCCGGCCCGTGGTACACGAGCGCCTTCATGTCAGCTCCTTTCGCTCGTTCGATCCGACGTTCGCACGGAGCGACAGCCATGACATCGGGCGACATGCGGATAGCGGTTGCAGTTTCTCCGCATGCCAAGAGGGGCCGGCTTTGCCGGCCCCGCTGACGTTCAGAAGAACCTTGAAGGCGGGGGCTCGTGGGGGAACCATGGGGTGCCCCCACGCAAAAAGACGGCGGGCGGGCCCGGAGGCCCGCCCGCCGTCGGGTAGCCGCTGTGGTGCTAGGTAGCGGCCGACGCTGTCTTGACCTGGCTCTTGCGGCTCGGGACCTTGACCACCCCGAGGGCCCCGCCCAGCGTCAGGACGAGGAACCCGATGCCCGTGAAAAGCATCGCGATACCCATCACGATCGAGAACACCGCGACCCGCTCCGCGAAGAAGGAGGTGTTGAGCGCGGTGGTCAACGCCGTCTCCGTCACCCAGAGGTTCCGGAGCCCGTTCTCGACCGGCTGTCCGGTCTTCGGATCCTTCGCGGCGAGGTTCTCGTCGCTTGTCGCCTTCCCGTCCTTCGTCAGGAAGCGGCCCATCTCGGCGTAGCGCTGTCCGCTCGTCGCCTCGAGAGCGTGATGCTCCATGACGTCCGCGAACGCCTTAGCCTGGGCGCCCGTGGTGATCGCCTGCCCGGCCTCGAGCCTGCCGTTCGAAAGGGTCGGCGCATCCGGCGTCGCCGTAATGTTCTGCTCGGCGATCGCGTCCCGAACCTCGTTCCGCCCGTCGATCCCGATCGCGATCGCGCCGATGCCGAACGCGACGAGGATCAGGCTGGCTGCAATCCCTCCATATGCAAATAGCTGTCGCATCTCCTTCTCCTTTCGTCGGCCGTTACCTGACCCCACCTTCATCGACCGGTGCTTGCCTCGAATCAGCGCGGCCGCTGAACCTCTCTGCGGGGAATTACCGAAGCCGCCTGCGGCTACAGCCCGAGGCCGATGTGGAGGCGCGGCAAGGCGCCGGCGCGCACGGTGTCGCGCAGCCCGACGACGCCCAGCGCACGGCCGTCGTCGTCGACGACCGGCAGGTGATGGAAGCCGTGGCCAGACATCACGAGCGCCGCTTCCTCGAGCGAGGTACCGAGCGGCACGCTGAGAGGCTCGGCCGTCATCCACTCTCGCGCACGGCCCTCGCTGGGGTGGACTCGCTCGGCGTACGCCCTGAGCAGGTCGCGCGAGGTGAGGATCCCGATCAGCCGGCCGTAGTCGCAGACGAGCGCGGAGCCCGCATCGCGCTCGCGCAGCCGCTCCGCGATCTCGCCGAGCGAGTCCTCGGGAGCCACGATCAGCGGGTCCTTCGTCATCACCTCATCGACGAGCCGCTCACCCCGTATCGCTGCGCGAGGAGGGGTG
>DATFQE010000264.1:0-5528 GCA_035264445.1 Gaiellaceae bacterium
CTGTCCTGCGCGGCGACAAGACGGCCACCGCCGGCCTGCGGCGCGACTACACGCCGCACACGGACGAGCCGCTACCCGAGGTCGGCGACCGGTTCGCGCTGCTCGACTTCGACGGCCGCCCGGTCGCGGTCGTCGAGACGACCGAACTGAGGGTTGTTTCCGCGGGCGAGATCGACGTCGAATTTGCGCGCGACGAGGGCGAGGGCTTCGAGACCGTCGCCGACTGGCGCCGCGCGCACGAGAACTTCTGGGCCGAGCAGGAAATCGACGACGACACGCTGATCGTCGCCGAGCGCTTCCGGCTCGTCGAACGTCTGCCGTAGCAGCTAGCCGGCCTTGCCGATCTGGTGGTGCCAGGGGCGCCACCAGCGGGTCAGCCCTGCGTGGTCGCTCCCGCCTTCGCGGGCGCTGACGAGGATGTCGAGGTGCGTCGGCTGGGCCAGCCGCTCGTGGGTCCACACGATCACGGCGTCGTTGCCGTCGAAGTAGCAGAACACGCGGCCTCCCGGCTTGTTGACGCCGTGCTGCCACTCGTTTTCGCCGCCCCAGACGAAAGCGTTGCACTTGCCGCTGCCGCGCTTGATGTCGGCCCGCTTCCCGAGCTCGCTGCGATAGGCCGCGGCGAGCGCCAGGCCGTTCGGATAGCGCGAGATCTCCCAGCGGTCCGGCACTCCGGTCGAGGGCACGCAGACGGCCGTCTCGTCCGCTCTGGGATTGGGCACGGTCTGGACCCTGCAGTGCTGCCAGATCGCGGCCGGGACGACCGAGGCGAGATCCGTCGCCACGACCTCCTCGTTCGTCGGGGCCGGCGTCGCCGGGCCGGCGAGGCCGGGCTCCGCCCCGCCGCCGGCGGTGAGGTACACGACCGCGGCCGCGCTCGCGGCTGCGATCAGCGCCACGATCGCGCCCAGCCTCCAGCTGAGGCCCGGGTGCTCCTTGCCGAAGATCAGGACGACCCACCGATTCGACGGCTGCGCGTCCAGCTCCGAGTAGACCTTGTAGATGTGGAGCGGTTCGGCGATGTTCTTGAGCCGGACGCGGCCGCCGTCGCTGTAGTGGAGACCGCCCAGGCGGCCGGCGAGGCGCGACGTGGCCTCGCTGATGATCACCTCGCCGCCGGACGCGCGGCCGCACAGCCGCGCGGCGACGTTCAGCGCGGCGCCGCGGAAGCTTCCGTCCTCGAGCTGGACGGCCTCTCCCGAGTCGATCCCGATGCCGACCCGCAGCGGGATGTCGAGCTCCGACGCGGCCTCCTGGAACTGCTGCTGGAGGTCGACGGCCGCCCGGATCGCCTGACGCGCGGAGGCGAACACGACGAGCGCCTCGTCGCCTCGCATCTCGACGAGCTCGCCGTCGTGGGCCTCGACGTCGTCGTCCACGATGGCCGCGAACCGCGCGGCGAGCTTCGCGGCCGCTTCGTCCCCGCACTCCTCGGTGTAGCGCGAGTAGCCGCGGATGTCCGCGATCAGGAACGTCCGTACTCCCCCCATGCCTTCGATCATGACGCCCAGTATGCCCCCATAGACGAGCCGAGACCAGCCCGCGAGTCGCGGGCGCGACGCATCAAGTGTCAAACCGCCGACACTCGCGCCGACGCCTCGAACGAGTCCGCCGCCGCTTCGTCTAGGGTGCCGGACCGTTGCGACGACTTCTGCTGATCGCGTTCCTCGCCGCCGTGTTCGCCGACCCGGCCCACGCCACGCCGGCCGTCAAGTACGGCATCCAGGACGACAACTACATCCTGAACGGGCCCGGGAAGCTGACCCAGCGGCTCGACACGATCGACAAGCTCGGCGTCGACATGGTCAGGTTCACGATCAGGTGGGACGAGGTCGAGCGGCGCCAGGGACGGCTCAACTGGGGACGTACCGACCAGGTCCTGCGCGGCCTCAACAACCGGCGCATGCAGGTCGTCGCGACGCTCGTGGGAACGCCCGCCTGGGCGAACGGCGGCCGCGCGCCCCGGTTCGCGCCGCCGAGCGGCAAGGACTTCGCCACCTTCGCCGGCGCGGCTGCCGAGCGCTATCCGTTCATCCGCCACTGGCTGATCTGGAACGAGCCGAACCTCCGCCGGTGGCTCGAGCCGACCATCCCGGGCACGTACGTCCGCCGGCTGCTGAACCCCGCGTACAAGGCGATCCACCAGGCGAACCGGCGCGCGCTCGTCGGCGGCGGCGTGACCGGGCCGCGCGCGAACGTCGGCGGGGTCTCGCCGCTCGACTGGCTGCGGGGCATGAGGCGAGCAGGCGCGAGGCTCGACGCATACGCCCACCACCCCCACCCCGCCAGCGCGTACGAGACACCGACGGAGGGCGGGTGCTTCGGCGCCGAGTGCAAGACCGTCACGCTCGCGAACCTGCGCGTGCTCGTGGACGCGGTCCGGCGCGCCTGGGGCGGCGGGAAGCGGATCTGGCTGTCCGAGTGGGGCTACCAGACAAACCCGCCCGACAAGTTCCTCGGCGTCGCCCCGCGGCTGCAGGCGCAGTACATCGGCGAGGCGGCCCGCCTGGTCTACCGGACGCGTCAGGTCGACATGCTGATCCAGTTCCTCTACCAGGACGAGCCGCAGACCGACCGCTTCCAGAGCGGGCTGCTGAACTCTCGTGGGCGCGCGAAGCCGGGGCTCTACGCGTTCATGTTCCCGCTCGCGTCGACCGCCGACGGCAGCGTCGCCCGCCTGTGGGGCCAGATCCGCCCCCGCGCGGGGCGCCAGCCGTACCGGATCCAGCTCTACTCCCGCAGACGGAAGGCCTGGCTCACGCCCGTTCGCTCGACCGACCGGCGGGGAATCTTCGCCCTCAGCGTGCGGGTGCCGATCGGGGCCGTCCTGCGCGTCTGGTCGGTCCGTGACCGGCGCTTCGGAGCGCCGGTCACCGTCGAATAACGCGTTAGGAAGCCGTTAGGAGCGCGTTTCTCGGGTTTGGCCGCCTGCCTGCACCGGGTATCTCGGCAGCATCCCGATCCCTGTGAAAGGAGACGAGATGTACATAGGCAGTGGTGTCATCATCCTGATCCTCGTCATCCTGCTGCTGATCTGGCTCTTCTAGCGAGTCGAGAACACGGCCAGCGGTAGAACCGCGCTGACGACGCACTCCCTGCTTCGAGATCTCGGAGCTCTCGAGGTCGGCGGCGAGGTCGCGAGCACGTACGCGCGTACTCCACGCTGGGCGGCGGCGTAGAACCCGCCGCCGTCCACATGGGGTGTCACAACCGCTACGCCGCCGGGCGCGGCTCGTCCGTCGCGAACGGCGGTGACGCGTCCGCATCGAGCGCCCAGCCGAGGTAGCCGCAGGCCGGACAGCCAGGATTGGAGTTGACCACGGTGCCGGACAGGGGCTTCCGGTAGCGAACTCCGCAGGCGAGACAGCAGACCTGGATCTCGGGCAGTGGAATGAGGGGTGCGTCGTCAGCCGCCATGCCGGTATTTATTGCGCTCGCGGCCGTGTGGAGTCGGTCGCATCGAACCGTCGATCCGGGGCCCGGCCCGAGCATGAAACTCCAGACGGCCGCGAGCGACTGGGGGAGAGGAAGGCTTCTCTCCTGTGGCAACGTACGACGTGGCGCGGCGTCAGTACAGGTCTGCGAGCGTTTCCTCACGCGACCTACAGCCCTCACTCGCATTTGACTTCTCCCAGCGGCCGCACCTAGGGTCGCCGCGGCATCGATCGGGGGAGGACGGACATGCTCACACGCGCACGATTCGGATCGGGACTGCTTGCGCTTGCGCTCGTCGCCGGGGCTGCCGGCGCCGCTTCGGCACCCGCCGCCACCCAGCACAAGCGACCACCGAGCCTCGAGTTCCGGGGCGAGGTGATCCTGCCCACCGGGACGACGTTCGCCGGCACTCAGGTCGGCGGGCTCTCCGGGATCCAGTACGCGGGCGGCAGCACCTTCTACGCGCTCTCGGACGACCAGAGCCAGTTGAGCCCGGCCCGGTTCTACAAGCTGCGCGCGGACGTCGGAGACGGGCGCCTGACGCCCGGCGACATCACCTTCCTCGCGGTGACGACGCTCAAGCAGCCCGACGGGACGCCGTTCCCGCCGACGAGCCTCGATCCCGAGGGCTTCGCGCTCAGGGGCGGCAGGGTCGTCGTCACGTCAGAGGGCTTCACCAACCGCCGGATCGACCCGTGGGTGCGCGAGTTCCGTCTCGACGGCTCGCACGTGCGCTCGCTGACGGTGCCCGACCAGTTCCTGCTCGGCCCGGGCAAGGGCGTGCGCCAGAACCTCGGCTTCGAGAGCGCCGCCTTCGAGAAGAAGCGCCTCTGGACCGGCGCCGAGAACGCGGTCGTTCAGGACGGCCCGGCCGCGAGCCTGACCGACCGCAGCCCGGCTCGGCTGCTCCGCTACGACAACAGGGGCCGGCCGGACGAGCAGTACCTCTACTTCACCGAGAAGATCGCCGAGCCGCCCGTGCCGGCGACGAACTTCGCCGTCAACGGCCTCGCCGACATCCTCCCGCTCGGCAAGCACGACCTGCTGACGATGGAGCGCTCGTTTTCGGTCGGCGCGCCCGGGACCGGCAATAAGATCAAGCTCTTCCGCGTCGACCTCAAGCACGCGGACGACGTCAGCCGGTTCAGCAGCCTCGCCGGCCTCTTCGGCTCGATCGACCCGGTCGGGAAGACGTTGCTGCTCGATCTCGACGTTCTCGGGCGGCCGCTCGACAACGTCGAGGGCATGACGTTCGGCCCGCGCCTCCGCGACGGCCGGCGGACGCTGCTGCTCGTAAGCGACAACAACTTCGCAGCCACGCAGTTCACGCAGTTCCTGCTGTTCGCGTACGACGACTGATGCCGGTCTTCTACGAGCAGGTCGAGCCGCCCGAGCACAGGAGCGTCAAAGGCGCGCTCAAGGAGGCGCTGAACAAGGACCCGGCCGAGGTCGGCGACGTCGACAAGGAGGCCGAGGAGCGTGCGGCGGAGATTGCTCCGGCCGGCTACGCGCGGTTCAACGCGGGGCGGTTCATCGGTGCGCTCGTCCTCTGGGCGCTGATCGTGGTCGCGGGAATCGTCACCGAGGCGACCGACCTGGACAGGTCGAGCGACGCGCTCTGGGGCGCGGCGGCGATCGTCTTCGGCGTCATCGTCGGCTTCCTCGCCGGCGAGCAGTCGGCCTCGGGAGGGACCCGCTAGGCGGGCCGCCAGGCGACCGCCTCGACCTCGATCAGGACGTCCGGGTGGAAGAGCCCGGCCACCCTGACGAGCGAGCTCGTCGGCGGATCGGCCGTGTCCACGAACTCGTCGCGCACGGCGCGGACGGTGTCGAGCGCGCCCACGTCGACGACGTAGAGCGTCAGCTTGACGACGTCGCTCCAGCCGGCGCCGCCGGCGCGGAGCGCGCGCTCGAGGTTCTCGAAGACGGCCCGGGTCTGGCCCTCCCAGTCGCCGGGCGAGGCGAGGTTCCGCTGGGCGTCCATCGGCACTTGCCCCGACGTCCAGACCAGCCGCCCGGGCGGGATCGCGACGACGTGGCTGTAGCCGGCGGGCGGCGCGAGGGCGTCGGGCGACGAGAACACGGGGCGGGGT
>DATFQE010000265.1:0-7418 GCA_035264445.1 Gaiellaceae bacterium
CCACGGCATTCTGCGCAGCCGCGGCAAAGCTGTCATGAGACCTGCCGGTGATGACCGGATCAATGGATCCTAGTTCTGACATCGGGTACCTCCCTTCTTAACGCTCTCGTCGATCCTATGACGACGTGGCGTAGTAGGCCAGGAGCTGCCTCACGGCAGCCACGTTGCCCTTCGCATCGTAGGCCGCGCGCGCGCGATCCAGATCGCCGGCGGCCGCATAAGCACGGGCCTTGAGATCGGGCGAATCCGTCGCCTCGGCCAGCGCGACCGCCTCTCGTGCGGCTCGGCGATCGCCGGTCGCCCGCGCAAGCGCGACACGCGACATGACCTCGTTGACGATGTCGGTCTCCTCGGACATCTCCTCTGCCAGGGCCGCGTAGCGGCGTGCCTCCTCGTCGGAGCCCGCGGAGGCTAGGGCGTCAGCGAGGAAAGCCGCCAGCGTCGCCCTGACGCTCGTGACTCCCATCTCTCGAAGTGAGTCCATGGCCCCGCGCAGGATGGCGACGGCGTCGTCGGGTTGGCCTGCCAGGAGCTCGATGTCGGCGGCGATCAACGAACGGACGCCGATTCGAAAGCGCATGCCGAGCTCTTCGTACAGGCCACGGGCCTTTTGCTGCAGGCGCCGACCCTCCTCGAAGTCGCCGCGCATGGCGGTCAGCCCGGCGAGCGCGCCGGTGATCGCCGCCTCGAGCGATTTGTCGGACGGCTGCTCCTCGAGCAACTCGTTGCACCGGCGAATCGCGTCGTCGACCGGCGTCGGTCCGTAGTAGACGGCGAGCGCGATGTGTCCCGCGATGGTGGACTGCTCGGCCGCGTCCCCGGCACGGCGTGCATGGTCGAGCGCGCGCTCGAGGTTCTCTGCCCGCTCACCCCAACGGCAGGCGTTGAGGGGGACGACGCTTCGCAGGAGCCAGGCCTTCGCCAGGCCGATATTGTCGCCGAGCTCCTCGAGGACCGGAATCGCTCGGTCTGCGACGGCGACCACGGCGTCCAGGGACTCGTCCGGCTTCGTGAACGTCCACAGGAACTCGCGCTCGATCAGCGCGCGGAGCTCGAGCCGCTCATCGCCGGCCGACTGTGCGGCGGCAAGGGCGTCGTCGAGGACGCTCTCTGCGTGCGCGAAGTCGCCCGTTCGCATGAGAGCGCTGCCGAGGACGGGCAGGATCTCGCGTCGGTCCTCGTGTGCGTCGGGAAGTAGCGCAGCTGCTCGCGTCAGGAGGTTGACGGCCGCGGGGAAATCACCCCTGCGCGCAGCGCGGATCCCCGCGCGCGCGAGCCGCTCCCCTGCGCGCAGGGCAACATCCGGGTTCGCGGACCCAAGCTCTTGCTCGTAACGAAACGCCTGCTCGAGGTGGTAGCCGGAAATCTCCTCGACGACGGGAGCCGCTTGCTCCAGCCACTCCGCGTAGCGCTCGTGGAGGCCGGCGCGACTCTCCTTCGCCAAACCGAGGTAGGCGGCGTCCCGGATCAGGATGTGACGGAACCGGAACCCGTCGTCGCCCGGGACGAGCGATCGATCCGGCTCGATCAAGTCGCGGCGAACGAGCGCAAAGAGCGTCGAGGCGACCGGCTCGTCGCCCGAAAGCGAGGCGACCGCCCCGGTCGTGAACTCGCGCCCGATCACGGCCGCCCGCTCGAGCACCAAGCGCTCGTTCGCGGCGAGCTGGTCGAGCCGCGCGGCGAGCAGCGCGTGAATGGACGGAGGAATCGTTTCGCGACCACCGCCCTCGACCGCGAGGGCCAGCATCTGCTCGACGAAGAGCGGGTTGCCCTCGGCGCCGGTCAGGATGCGTTCCCGCTCGTCGTCGCTCACGCCGCCGCCCAGCACGTCCACCAGACGTTCGGCGTCCGTCCCGGAAAGTCGTTCCAGCATGACGACGAGGGAGCTCGTGACGTTCCACGTCGGGCGCCGCTCGAGGAGCTCCGGGCGGGCGAGACCGAGAATGAGGACCGGCGCGTCCGTCGTCCAGCCGACGAGATACTCGATCAAGTCGAGAAACGTGGGCTCGGCCCACTGGAGGTCGTCGATCCCGAGGATGAGTGGTTGCTCGCGGGCGACATGCGCGAGGAAGCGGCGGACGGCCCAAAAGGTCTCTTCCGTCCCGGGAGGCGACTCGGCCGTGCCGACGACACCGGCGAGCCGCTCGGCGATCCTGTCGGCGTCCTCCGTACCTTCCAGGAACTTGGCGATGCCGTCGCGCGAGAGGCTTCCCGCCGCCGAGAGGACGATGCCGCGGAGCGGCCAGAACGTGATCCCTTCGCCGTACGCCAGACAGCGTCCGACGAGTGTCGTGGCCCGAGGGCGCGCAGCGGCGAACAGCTCGTTCCCGAGCCGGGATTTCCCGATCCCTGCGGGTCCGACGATCGTGGCGAGCCGGCATCGCCGCTCGGCGCGAGCCGCCTCCAGTTCGGCGTGCAACGACGCGAGCTCGGCCTCGCGCCCGACCATCGGCGTGTCCAGCCGCCGCGGGAACGGCGGTGCGCCCTCGATGACGCCGAGAAGTCGCCATGCAGTCACCGCCTCCGCCTTCCCCTTGAGCGTCAGCGGCTCGAGCGGCTCGACGAGGACGGCATTCGAGACGAGTCGGTAGGTCGAGTCGCCGAGGAGGATCTCACCCCGGCGCGCCGCGGCTTCGAGGCGTTGCGCGGTTGCCACGGGAGCGCCCGTCGCAAACGTCTGCCGGTCGCTGGGATCCGCAGCGATGACCTCGCCGGTGTTGATGCCGGTGCGAATGGAGAGACGCACGCCGTGCGTTTCCTCCAGCTGCTGGTTCAGGTCGCCGAGCGCGGTGCGGATGTCGATCACTGCCCGGACGGCGCGCAGTGCGTCGTCGTCGTGGACGGCCGGGATGCCGAAGACGGCCATCGCCGCGTCGCCGATGAACTTCTCCACCATCCCGCCGTGCCGCTCGACCTCGCGGCGGACGACGGCGAAGTAGCGCTCCATCACTCCCCTCAACGCCTCCGGATCGAGTCCCTCGCCGAGCGGTGTGAAGTTCGCGATGTCAGAGAAGACGACAGTGACGGTCTTCCGCGCGACCATGCGTCCACTTTAGGAGCGCAGGCAAAACCTCGCTATGCCGGGGACCGGCGGCCGGGCCCCCGCGCTTGTCGGCGCATCAAGACGGATGCGGACAAGCTCGTCCCAGTTGGCCCGCAGGTCTGCGAACACCCCGAACTAATGCCGGCGTTCGAGCAGTTCCACCACAACGTCCACCACTCGTTCGTACCGGGCTTCGGCACGGTGCACACACTCGGCCCCCAGAATGCGGCTCCGGGCCTGAACCCGTCCAAGGCCGCGGCGACGATAACGGCCATGCTCTGCTCGGCTCCCGCGCGTCCCTGCGCTCAGGTGACAGGGGAGAGCCGGCCCTCGGGCGCGAGCGGACCGAGCGGGAGCCGGCGGTCGGCCTGCTCGATCAGCAGCGGGTCGTGCGTGGCACAGATCACCGTCATCCCTCCGGCCGCGAGCTGCCGAAAGAGCGCTGCGAGCGCAATCGAAGCGGCGCGGTCGAGGCGCGCCGTCGGCTCGTCCGCAAGCAGGATCGACGGCCTCGCCGCAAGCGCACGCGCGATCGCGACACGTGTCTGCTCGCCGCTCGAGAGCAGCGAGACCCGCTGCTCGCTCCGCTCGGAGAGGCCGACGACGGCGAGTGCCTCGCGCGCGGGTTCGCGGCTCTCCCCTGCGCGTCCCCGCACCGCGAGCGCGAGCTCGACGTTCTCGATCGCGGTCAAGAACGGGATCAGGCGCGATTGTTGCGCGACGATTCCGACGTGATCTCTCCGGAAGCGGGCCCGCTCCTCGCGATCGAGCTCCGAGAGGGGTCGGCCGAGTGCCACGACCCGTCCGGCGGTCGGCAGGTCGAGACCCGCCATGAGGTCGAGCAGCGTCGTCTTGCCGGAGCCTGAAGGGCCGGTGACGACGTGGAAGCGGGCAGCCTCGAAGGCGACGTCGATCCGGGCGAGCGCCTCTACGGCCGCGTCGCCGGTGCCGTAAACCTTCGTAACCCCGGCAAGCTGAACCAGGCCGCTTCCGGGCGCCTGCGTCGTCGAGGTCGGCCGGCCGGGCGCGGCGTCTGCAATCTCGGCGGCCGTTCCGTCGGCGCCGGTTAGCACGACCGAGTCGCCGTCGACACTGGCGCGAGCGTACGAGCCGATCCGCGCGCGCTGGAGGAGCTCGTCGGGAACGCGGAGCCAGCCGCCTCGGCCGACGACGATCAGCTCATCGTTCCCGGCTCCCTCGCCGCTTTCCTCGCTCACCCGCCCGTCGCGGATGTGAACGGTGCGGTCGGCGATCTGCGTCGACGCCGGGTCGTGACTGACGAGGAGCGCAGTGCAGTGATGCTCACGCACCAGCTCCGCGATCAGCTCGTACACGGTCGCGGCGTTCGCCGCGTCGAGCTCACCGGTGGGCTCGTCCGCGATCAGGAGCCGCGGCCGGTGGGCAAGCGCAGAACAGACCGCGATCCGCTGCTGCTCGCCTCCCGAGAGCTCCGGCGGCCGCGACGCGGCGCGGTGCCGCAGCCCGACCCTGTCGAGCAGCTCGCCGGCTCGTAAACGTGCCGTCGCAGGTGATTCGCCGGACAGCCGCAGTCGCTGCGCGATCAGCTCCTGTGCCGAGAGCTCCGGCGCGAGGGCGCGTGCGTAGTGCTGCTCGACGTATCCCAGCGACGACGAGCGGTAGGCAGCGAGCCGGCGCCGCGTCGCGCGCCCGACGTCGAGGCCGAGGACGCGAACCACGCCCGCGGAGGGCCGATCGAGTCCGGCAACGATGCGGAGCAGGGAGGTTTTGCCCGAGCCGCTCGGCCCGAGCGCAGTGACGATCTCGCCCTCGGCGACCGTCAGCGTGAGGCCCTGGAGGGCCGCCGTGGAGCCCGACGACGTCGAGTGGACGCGGAAGACGTCTCGTGCCTCGAGCGCCACACTCATACGCCGACCTCGGTGTAGCGACCTGCCGACCGTCCCCGGAATCCGCGCGCCGTCACCGCTGCAACCAGAAGGGCAGAGAGGGCAAGCGTTGTCGCGAGGAGCCCGAAAACGAACAGCCAGTCGATCGTGAGCACGAGAGGAGGCATCGGTTCGGTCGCGTTCGCGGTCAGGAGGACGACGGAGAGGACGAGAGAGCTGAGCGCCAGGCCGAGGGCGGCCGCCCCCGCCAGTCCGAAGCCCAGCACCGCAGCCGCGCGGACGCGGAGGTAGCGTCGAAGCTTCGCCGGCCCCAGTCCCTGCGCCTCGAGGTCGACGAGTTCCCCGCGCTCGTCGCGAAGCTCCGACACCACGGCGAGCGCAAGCCCGAGGAATGCCAGGACGACCGCGACCACCGCGGCGGCAAAGAGCAACAGACTGGACGCCCGAGCGAGCGGGTCGTCGGCGAGGCTGTCCTCGACGCGGTCTTGCTCGGTGACGGCGAGCACGTCGAAGGGCGGCCCACGCAGCCGCTCCCCGGCGGCGCTTTTACCGGCCGGTGTCGCCGCCTCGATCCAGATCTCGTTCGCCGTGCCCGCACCCGGGTTTGCGGCGTCGAGAGCGGTGCCGAGCAGATTGCGGTCGGCGATTGCAAAGTCGCCGCTGAACGTGCCCTGGGACGTGCCGGGGAATCGCGTCGCGACCGCGGCGACGCGGGCGGGCACTTGCTCGCCGGCAATGTCGAGCGAGAGCGTGCCGTCGGCGCCGGCCGCGTTCGCAACACCGGGTGAAACGAGCGCCGGAACCGGGCGGCCGTCCGTGGGTTGCGTAGGACGGAACCAGGTTGTCGCCCTATCGGTCAACGTCAGCCGCAGGCGGAGCGGAGCTTCAGAAACGAGCCGGGCTCCATCGATGCCGCGCCAGTCGCCGTAGTCGGTGAGGAGCTGTCGGTGCGTGCCCGTCGCCGCGGCGATCGGCGCGAGGGTGACCATGCTCCGGGCAACCCCGCCTGCGTCGCTGCCGCGCTCGACGAGCCGCTTCGGCGGATCGAATCGGAGAGCGACGAGCTCGCCCCCGCGGGCGCGCGCGGGAATCGGTGCCGAGAGCGTCGTCGCCGAATCGACGTCTGCGCTTCCGAGGGCGAGCGTGACGAAGGATGCGTCCGGCGCGTGAATCGTCGCCGCCATCGAGAACGACCGGCCGCGGACCCGGACCGGAAGCAGCAGGCGCGTTGCGCGTCTTGGAAGTGCTGGACCGCCGATAACGACCTTGCGAGGCGCTGCGATCCGGTCGGCCAGTGTCACGACTCCGGCGTCGGCGAAGTCCGCGCGCCACCCGTCGACTCCTTCGACGGACGAGCGATCGAGCCCGAGCACGGTCACGCCCGTGACGTCACGCGCGCCGCGGATGCTCGCGGTGGCACGGAGCACCGCACTGGACCTGAGATCGGCGCCGAGCGAGCGAAGGTCGGCCGGCCGAACGGCGTCGCCTACCGGGACGAGGTGGGAGAGATCCTCACGCACGATGAAGTCGGCCGGAGCGGCATACCGGGCCTGGTCGCGCTCTCCCCGTTCGAGCGTCGAGCGATAGGCCTCCGCGAAAAGCGCGAGCCCGACGCTGACCGCGACAAAGGCGACGGCAACGGCCGCGTAGCCTGGGTTCCGGACGAGCCCGAGCGCCGTCAGCCGCCCGACGACGGCTCTCGACGGGATCAGCCGCTCGAGGCCGAGCAGGGCAGCCGGCAGCGCCCGTGCCACCACGACGGCGACGACGAACGCAATCAGCCCCGGCAGCAGCAGCAGGACTATCCCCGTGCCGCGCTCGTCGAGGATTGCATCCGCGTCTGCGCTCCCGCGCAGGAACGCGGCGGCGACGACGGCCGCCGCGGCCAAGGCGGCAAGGTCGAGCCACGAGAGCGACAGGGTTCGTAGCCGGACCGGGCGAACCGCGAGCGCCAGCACGAGCGTCGCCGTCCCGGCGGCTGCGACTGCGACGGCGAGCGCGATCCCGTCGGAAGCAAGCACGGAGTTCCGCAGAAGCGCGGTCACGGGCTCGCCCGACTCGCGTGCGATCGCGGCGGCCGCGAGCGTGCCGGCGGCCCAGCCGACGGCTGTCCCGACGAGCGCAAGAAGCGCCGCCTCGGAGGCGACCACGAGGCCGATCTGCCAGCCGGGCGTCCCGAGCCACGTCAGGCGTTGCCTTGCCGCGCCGACCTCTCGCCGCATCCGCGTAGCCGCGAGCAGCGAGAAGGCGAGCAGCAGCGCACTCGCCTGTCCGCCCAGGAGGAGCAGCCGCCGCCCCGCGACCGTGCTGGTGTTCACCGCGTCTTCGAGCTCGTCGAGCGGGGCGCGAAGCTCGTAAGCGGCGGCCGACTGCGCCTCCAGTCGCGAGCGGGTGCGGTCGATCGAGCGTATGAGCGCAGCGGCGGACCACGGGTGGACGTCGCCGTGCTCGATCGGTACGACCCACGCGAACGTCCGGAACTTCGACTGGAGGACGGGGGAGCCGCTGAG
>DATFQE010000266.1:0-10084 GCA_035264445.1 Gaiellaceae bacterium
GCCGAGGATCGCGGCCGCTTCGGCTCGCTGCTCGCCGAGCTCGGGCTACGCGCGCCGGCGTGGGGGGTAGCCGCGACGACCGCGGACGCGCAGCGCCTGGCGCGCGACCTCGGCTATCCGGTGCTCGTCCGGCCGCACAACGTCCTCGGCGGCAGGCGCATGCGAGTCGTCGAGCGCCCGGAGGAGCTCGATCTCCGCGAACCGGCGCTGATCGACGTCTTCCTCGACGGCGCGGTCGAGCTCGACGTGGATGCGCTCTGCGACGGCACGGACGCCTGGGTGGCGGCGATCCTCGAGCACGTCGAGCCGGCCGGCATCCATTCCGGCGACTCGGCGTGCGTCCTGCCGGCGCCGTCCGTGACGCCCGAGCTGGAAGCCGAGATCGGCGAGCTCGCGAGCGCCCTCGCGCGCGCGCTCGGCGCCCGCGGCCTGCTCAACCTGCAGCTCGCGCTCCACGAGCGCGAGCTGTTCGTGCTGGAAGCGAACCCCCGAGCGTCACGGACGGTGCCGTTCGTCTCGAAGGCAATCGGGATGCCCCTCGTCGACCACGCCTGCCGGCTGCTGCTCGGCGAGCCGCTGGAGGCGCTCCGCCTGCCCGGACGAGCGCTCCCTGCGCGCGCGTTCGCGAAGGAAGCCGTGTTCCCGACCGAACGGTTCGCCTCCGCCGTGAAGCAGGGTCCCGAGATGCGCTCGACGGGAGAGGTGATGGCCGGTGGCGAGACGGTATCCGAGGCCTACGCGCGCGTGCTCCGCGCCGCGGGTCGGGCGCGGCACGGCGGAACGCTCGGGCCGGCTCTGCAAGTGCTTCACGCGGGTGGATAATCCGAGGGCGTGAAAGAAGGCACGACCCGCAAGGCGGAGGTCGAAGCGCCCGCCCGCGAGAGCGGCCCGGCCGTCCTCAACGGCGTCGAGGCACGCGTCGTCGACCTGCAACGGTCGGCGGGCAACGCGTACGTGGGACGCCTGTTCGCATCGCTCCAGCGCGACACTGTGGCCCCGCCGGCGACCGCCTGGGGCGCGGCCTACCTGCCGACGGCGCAGCAGGCGTTCGAGCAGAAGCTGACCGACGTGTCCGCGCCGGAGGCTACGAGCGCCGCGGGCACCGGGACTCCGGCGAGCGACGATCTCACGCTCGACCAGCTTTTCGAGATCTACACGGGCCTCGCCAAGGACGCCGAAGGCGATGCGGACATCATGGCAAAGGCCGAGCGGTATCTCGACCGCCTGAACGAGGCCTTCCGTCTGCTCGAGATCGACACCGTCGAAGCGCGCGCCGTCTTCCTCGCGCACGCTTTCGTCGAGGGCGATCAGTTCCGGCGGCTGTACGAGGCGCCGGCCGGCCAGCGGCGCTACATGGAATACCCCGACGTCCCCCAAAAGCTCGACGTCAAGGGTCTCGAGACGCTCTACCCGCAGGGCACCGATCGGCGTCGGACGATCGATCCGATCGGCGACTGGTCGTTCATCGGCCGCGGCCCGCTGCAGGTGACCCACCGGCTGAACTACATCGAGGTGCTCGCGTACCTCGAGAACACGGCTGCTGCCGCGACCTCGGACGACGCCGCGACGATCCGCGAAGCGATCGAAGCGATCAAGGCCGACCCGCGGCAGGCCTCGAACCCGGCGTACACGTTCCTCTTCTCGGCCGCGTTCATGAAGACGGAGGGCGGCGACGTCCTCGCGTCGAAATCCGCCGCCAAGACGTTCGGCGGCAAGGGGTCCGAGAGCTTCTGGATGACGGGCGGCCACGCAGACCCCCAGGCCGCGAAGAAGCTCGCCGCGTACGGACGGGCGCTGAAGGCCCTCGGCGCAAGCTGACCGCTGCGCTCCTCATCGCCGTCGCGCTCGCGGCGCCACCGCCGAACGCCCCGCTCCCCGGCGAGCCCGGCCCGCTCGCGCGCGAGCTCGCCGAGCACACCGCGGCGCTGCACGCAGGAGTGGACGGCTGGCGCGGTCGCGGCCCGGTGCCTCCCGACGTCGAGCTCGAGGCGCTCTACCAGCAGCGCATCTTCATCCACCTGACGGCGAAGCCGGCGCTTGCGCGGGCGGTCCTCGCACGCCTACGTGGGCGTGTCCGCGACGAGGCGGCCGAGACGCTCGCGGCCCGCAGCGCGCTCGCGCGGCTGACACCCCCGACCCGGCGTCCGCTCCGCTCGTTCAGGACGGGACGGGCGCCGCCCGCGACGTCCTTGCTCGCCTGGTACCGCGAGGCGGAGAGACGGTTCGGCGTCGGCTGGCACGTGCTCGCCGCCGTCAATTTCGTCGAGTCGGCGTTCGGCAAGCTCCGCTCGGACAGCACCGCGGGCGCGCAGGGCCCGATGCAGTTCGTGCCGGGCACCTGGCGCGCGTACGGGCTCGGCGGGAACGTTCACGACCCGCACGACGCGATCCTCGGCGCAGCCAACTATCTGCGCGCCTCGGGCGCGCCGCGCGACTACCGTCGTGCGCTCTACGCGTACAACCGCTCGCCGCTCTACGTCGACTCCGTCCTGCGCTACGCGAACCAGATGAAGCGGGACGTACGCGCGTTCTACGGCTACTACGCGTGGCAGGTCTGGATCCGCACGGCGTCCGGCCCGCGGCGGATCACCGGGCCGGGCCTACGCCGGTAGGCGCTGCTCGAGCTCGAGCACCGGCCGAAAGAGATCGCCGTGGCGGGCCAGCCGCTCCACCACGGTCTCTGTCGTGAAGGTCAGCAGCTCGGCCCGCCCGCGGGCGAGCGCGTCGGCGACCTCGGGCCACGTGACCGGCGTCGAGATGGTCGGCCACGGGACGGCGCGAGGCGAGTAGGGAGCGACGGTCGACCTCATCGGGTCGTTCTGCATCCAGTCGACGAGCACCTTGCCGATGCGGGCAGATCGCCGCTGAATCGTGACGACCCGCGGGTCGGCGAGCGACTCGGCGAGCGCACGCGCGAACCGGCGCGTCTCCGTATACGTGGCCGTCGTGTTCAGAGGGACGTAGACGTGGAGGCCGACCGAGCCCGTGGTCTTCGCGAACGACTCGAGGCCGAGCTCCGCCAGGCGTTCGCGCAGGATCAGGGCGAGCTCGCAGCAGTCGAGGACGTCGGCCGGCGGCCCGGGATCGAGGTCGAAGACGACCGCTGTCGGACGGTCGAGCTCGGGGTCGCGCGCAAGCAGCGGGTGCAGCTCGATCGCGGCCATGTTCGCCGCCCAGGCGAGAGCGGCGGGCGTCTCGAGCAGGCACATCCGGAAGACCGCGCCGCCGCGGCCGCGAACGACTGCCGTCTCGAGCCACTCGGGAGCCGAGCGGCAGTTCGTCTGGTACCAGCCCCAGCCGTCGACGCCGTCGGGAAAGCGGCGCAGCGTCACCGGGCGGCCGGCGACGTGTGGGAGCATCGCGTCCGCGACGGATCCGTAGTACGCCGCCAAGTGGGCCTTGGTGAAGCCGGCTTCCGGCCAGAGCAGCTTGTCCGGGTTCGAGACCTCGACGGCGCTCACGAGGCCAGCAGCGAGCCGGCGTCCACGGGCTCGACCGCCAGCTGCTCGGTCGTGCACGACTCGGGCTCGCGATCCGGCCGCCAGCGGAGAAACCGGGCCGGGTGCCGAAAGCGCCCGCCGTCGAGCTGGTCGTAGGCGACCTCGCAGACGAGCTCGGGCCGAACCGGGAGCCAGTCGCGCACCATCTCGGGCGTCCACCGGCCCGCCGAGCCGCGCAGCCTGCCGATCGGGCTCCCGGCGAGGAGGAACCCGTGCTCCCACGGATGGCCCTCGAGCGGCGTCACGAGCGGGCGGAGCGTCGCGAGCAAACGTGCGCGCTGCTCCTCCGAGAACGACGAGGTGATGCCGACGTGCTCGAGCCGCCCGTCCGTGTCGTAGAGGCCGAGCAGCAGCGAGCTGACCGCAGGTCGCTCGGCGAGGAAGCGGAAGCCCGCGACGACGCACTCGGCCGTTCGGGCGCGCTTGACCTTGACGAGCGCTCGCTTGCCCGGCTGGTAGGGCGCCGTGCGCGCCTTCGCGACGACGCCGTCGACGCCTCCGCCGAACCCGTCGAGCCAGTCGGTCGCCACTTCGGGGTCGGCGGTGATCGGCGTCAGTACGAGCGGTGCGAAGGCATCCGCGAGCAGCGACTCGAGCCGGGCACGGCGCTCCGCGAACGGCCGGTCGAGGAGCAGCTCGTCGCCGAGCTCGAGCAGGTCGAACGCGACGAACGACGCGGGCGTCTCCGTCCGGAGTCGCTCCACGCGCGAACCGGCCGGATGGATTCGCGTGAGCAGCGCCGAGAAATCGAACGTGTCGCGCGCCACGACGACGACCTCGCCGTCCAGCGCCAGCCGCGTGTGGGGAAGACCGGCGATCGCCTCGACGAGCTCGGGGAAGTAGCGAGCGAGCGGCCGTCCGTGCCGGCTGCGCAGGTCGATCTCGTCACCGGACCGGAAGGCGAGGCAGCGGAAGCCGTCCCACTTCGGCTCGTAGAGATAGTCCCCGCGCGGCAGCTCGCGCGCGAGCTTCGCGAGCATCGGCGGAACAGGCTCCACCGCCGCTTCCTACCCGATCGTGAGCCGGTGAACCCGGTCGGCGACGTCGTCGATGCGGAAGACCGCGCGTGCCTCCTCGAAGAAGCGCACGGAGGGCGGGCGGCCCGGCTCCGCGAGCAGGATCTCCCCGCCGAGGCGCGGCAGCAGCGCGAGCAGCTGGTCGACGTTCCGCTGCTCGTACAGGAGGTCGGCCGCGAGCACGAGATCCCAAGGCGCGCCGCGCTCGAGTCGTCCGGAGTCGGCCCAGGAGACGAGCTCGGTCTCGACCGCTGCGCCGTTCCGCTCGGCGTTGGCCGCGGCCACCTCCAACGCCTCCGGCGACCAGTCCGTGGCGAGAACCTCGGCGCCGCCGAGCGCCGCGACGATGCTCGGGACACCGAGCCCGCAGCCGAGCTCGAGGACGCGCAGATCGCGCACGTCCCGCCTGCGGACGACGTGGGCGAGGGCCAGCCCACTGGGCCAGAGCTCGGCCCAGTAGGGCAGGAACTCCTCGTGCTCGAACGCCTCCTCGCTCAGGAGCGCGTCCGCCTGGCGCGGCCGGAGGATCGAGAGCGAGAGACCGTCGATGCTGAGGCGCTCTCTGACGAGATTGAGTGCCTCCACGACGGGGCAGGATGCCAAGACCCCACGAAAAGGAGCCCTCCATGACAGACGAGTTGACAGAGAAGGAGCGCGACGACGACGACGCGGACGCGGGCATCCTCGGCGGAGGCGGCCCGGCCGCGACCATCGACGGCGGCACGGACGACGAGACCCTCGACGAGCACGGCGACAATCTCCGCGAGGCCGACCCTGACGACCGTTAGCGAGGCACGTCAGAACGGCGAGCGCGCCGCCCGTAGCCCGTGGACGCGCGCGCTCGCGCGCTGGGGCCTCGTTGCGCGTGGGGCGATCTACGTGCTCGTCGGCTTCCTCGCGGTCCGTGTCGCGCTCCTCGGCCACGGCCAGACGCCGGACCGTTCGACGGCGCTGAAGACCGTCGTCGACGAGCAGTTCGGCCGGGCCCTCCTGGGCGCGATCGCCGTCGGGCTCGCCGGCTACGCGATCTGGCAGCTCGCCCGCGCGCTCCTGGGGGGCGACCTCGAAGGCGGCAGCGAGGACGAGAGCATCTTCAAGCGCATCGGCTACGCAGGCCGCGGAATCTTCTACGGCGCGCTCTTCGTCTCGACGCTCTTGATCGTGCTCGGGGCCGACGAGGGCGGCGACCGCAACAAGGAGGACAAGGCGACCGCGTACGTGCTCGACCTCCCGCTGGGGCAGTATCTCGTCGGTGCGGTCGGCCTTGCGTTCCTCGCGGCCAGCCTTGTCAACGTCTATCGCGGCGTCACCCGCAAATTCCGCGAGAAGCTGAAGCTCCGCAAGATGAGCGACTTCGAGGACAAGGCCTACTCGGTCGTCGGCGTGATCGGCTTCGTCGCGCGCGGGGTGGTCTTCGGTCTGGTCGGCATCTTCCTCGTGCGCGCCGCGTACGACTACGACCCCAAGGAGGCGGTCGGTATCGACGGCGCCCTCGCAAAGCTCGCTCAGGCGTCGTACGGGCCGTTCCTGCTCGGCCTCACCGCGGCCGGGCTCTTCGCCTTCGGCCTGTACTCGTTCGTCGAGGCGCGGTACCGCGGGGTGTAGCGGCTCCCGCCCTCCAGCGTGAGGTAGAGCAGCGCCAGCCAGGCGGCGCCGGCCGCGTAGCCGGCAATCACGTCCGTGAGGAAGTGGACGCCGAGGTAGAGCCGACTGAAGCCGATCGTGACGATCCAGAGGGCGGTCACGAGCACGACGGCCGCGGCGACGCGCCGGTTGCGCGTGTGGCGTGCGAGCACGATCGCGATCGATCCGTACACCGCGAGCGAGACGAGCGAATGCCCGCTCGGGAACGAGAACGAGCCCGCCGTGGCGAGCGGGTCCTCGAAGAACGGCCGTTCGCGGTGGAAGCCCTGCTTCATCCCGAACGTGATCACTTCCGCTCCGAGGAACGCCAAGACGACGAAGAGCGCGTCCCTCAAATACCCCTTCCGCCACAGCACCAGGCCCGCCAGGAGCACCACGACGGCGAGGAACACGCCGTTACCGGTCCAGGTGAGCGCCCGGAAGGCGTCGGTGAACGGATCGGTCGCGCTGCCGTGGAGCCAGTCGGCGACGCGCTGATCGCTGCGAGCCGTGTCCCCTTCGGCGACCTCCTCGGCGACCGCCCCGAACGCCCAGGCGCCGGCGGTCAGCACGATCAGCGCCGCGAGCAGGCCTGGGCCGACGCGTCGGAGCAGCGCCGCCAAGCGCGATTCGGAGACCGAGGACCTGGGCAAGGTGACGCGTATGGGCGTCACCGTGACCGTCCGGGACGAAACCCGTCCAGGTTCGGTGACCGGCACGCTGACGCTGGCCGACGTCCCGGTCGCGATCACGTTGCGAGACCTGATCCGGACGCGCGTGCGCGAGGAGGTCGCCCGTGCGAACGCCGAGCCGCGCGGAGAGGCGCGGACGCTCGTGGAGCCCGTCGACGCCGAGCGGACGCTGAACGGCTACCGACTGCGCGAGCCGCGCCGGATCGACTGGGAGAAGCAGGCCGACGTGGCGCTCGAGGCCTTTGAGCGGAACGGCTTCTTCGTCCTCGTCGGGGGTCGGCAGGTGGACGATCTGAACGCGGAGCTCGAGCTCGACGCGGACACCGACATCCGCTTCGTGAAGCTCACGCCGCTCGTCGGCGGCTGATGCGCCTCCCGCTCCTAGGAGGACGCGGCCTGTCGCTGCGCCAGCGTGGGGCCTTCGCGCGTCGGGTCGAGGAGGGCTCGCGGTGGGTCGAGGCGATCGGAGGGGAACGGGAGCTGGGCGGGAACGCGTTCGCGACGGCAGCGGGTGAGCGCCTGCTCGAGCAGGACGACGACACCGTCCGCTCGGCGCTCTTCGCCGCCCTCGCCGCAAGCGACGTCGAGGGGAGCTCCGGTGTGGTGGTGCTGGGCGGTGACGACTGGCTCGCCCACTCGGCTGCCTCCGAGCTGGCCTCAGGGCTCGCCCGGCGGAAGCTTTCGTACACCGCCGAGGACGTGCAGCTGCTGCTCGCGTACGCGGACGGCGCGGCGCAGCCCTGGACGCGGTTCGACCGCCTTCGCGTCACCGTCGCTGCAGCCGAGAGCTTCGCGCGCGACCACGGCATCGCCCCGGTCGAGAAGGAGCTCCGTCGCGCGCTCGACCGGCTCGACCGGAGCTCGGATCTGGGCTGGGAGACCGACCGGACGCGGCTGCTCGCGCGCCTTCGCAAACTCGTGGCGTCGTCGGCCGGCATCGAGCTCGTCTCGGACGCGGACGCCTGGGGCAAGGCCGCACGCAAGCTCCTCGCCTCGCATGGCGGCCCCGGCTCCGCCGAGCTCGTGCTCCACCTCTCGCAGGCGACGAGCGGCCCCACGCCGTCCGGCAAGTGGGTGGCCCGGGCACGGGAGGTCATCGGCGGCGTCGACGGCGGGGAGGAGCTGGTGCGACAGCTCCTCGAGCTCGCGGTCGGCGTTCCGGACGGGACTCGGCGCGTGTGGGGCGGGAACGCCTACCAGTACGTCGTCGACGAGAACGCAGTGCTGCTGCGCGGTCTGATCTGGGCTGCGGGCGTGATCGCGGCCGACTGGGCCGCGCGCGTGATCGGGGCGCTTGCAGAGCACGCCGCCTCGCCGTTCGAGGGCGGCTACGAGGAGCGCAGCATGAAGATGGCGAACGCGGCGGTCCGGCAGCTCGGCTCGCTCGAGTCGGACGAGGCGCTCGAGGTCCTCGCGCAGCTGCGCGGCCGCATCAAGCACCGCTCCATCCGCAAGCAGATCGAGGCGGCGCTGGCGGAGGCGGCCGAGCGCGTCGGGGTCTCGAAGGGGCAGCTCGTCGAGCGCCAGGTCCCGACGTTCGGGCTGGGGCCGGACGGGTCGAAGGAGGTGCCCGTCGGCGACTGGGCCGCAATCGTGCGCGTCGAGGGCGAGAAGGCAGGCCTGACCTGGCGGACGGCGACCGGGCGCGAGGTGAAGACCGTCCCGAAGGCGGCCAAGGACTCGCACGGCGACGAGGTGACCGCGCTGAGGGCCGAGGTGAAGGAGATCAGGAAGGCGCTCGCTGCCCAGCGCGCCCGGCTCGAGGGCCTCTTCGCCGAGGAGCGGACCTGGCCCCGCGACGAGTGGCTCGACCTCTACCGCGACCACCCGCTCGTCGGCGGGATGGCGCGGCAGCTCATCTGGCGCTTCGACGACGAGGCGGCGCTCGGCGAGGACGGGCCGGAGAGCGACACCGTGCGGCTCTGGCGCCCGATCGACGTCTCGCCCGAGGAGGTCGCGAAGTGGCGGTCGCGGATCCTCGAGGCCGAGCTCGTGCAGCCGTTCAAGCAGGCGTTCCGCGAGGTCTACCACCTGGCGCCGGCGGAGCAGGAGACGCGGACGTACTCGAATCGCTTCGCCGCTCACATCGTCCGCTACACGCAGGCCTACGCGCTGATGAAGGCGCGGGGCTGGACGGTTGCGGCGCTCGGCCCGTGGGATTACGGAGCGGAGGGCGGCCGCTCGCGGCGGGACTACGACGACGCGGGCATCACAGCGGAGTTCTGGATGGACTACGTCGAGTCGGGCGAGCGCGACGACCTGCTCGCGAACCTCGCCGCGACCGACCAGGTCCGCTTCCTCGTCGACGGCGATCCGCTGCCGCTCGAGGAGGTCCCTGCCGGGGTCTTCTCGGAGACGATGCGGGACGTCGACCTGTTCGTCAGCGTCTCGTCGATCGCGGGCGACCCGAACTGGCTCGACCACGGGGCGGAACGCTTCAACGCGTACTGGCACGAGACGTCGTTCGGCGAGCTCGGGGAGACGGCCGAGACGCGGCGCGAAGTCCTCGCGCACCTGCTCCCCCGGCTCAAGATCGCCGACCGCTGTGAGCTGACCGACAAGTTCCTCGTGGTGCGCGGTAACCGCCGCACCTACAAGATCCACCTCGGGAGCGCGAACGTGCTCATGGAGCCGAACGACGAGTACCTGTGCATCGTCCCGGACCGCGGGCGCGGGCCGCGGAGGCTGTACCTGCCGTTCGAGGAGGACTCACGCCTGAGCGTGATCCTGAGCAAGGCCTTCATGCTGGCCGGCGACGAGCGGATCGAGGACCCGACGATCACGCGTCAGATCAGCCGCCAGATCGCGCGCCGCGGCTAGGCTGGCAGCGATGAGCAGGTCGGTGATCCTGAGCGCAGTCCGTACGCCCTTCGGCAGGCTCGGGGGCGGCCTCGCCGGCTACGAGGCGACCGAGCTCGGCTCGCTCGTGATCCGCAACGCGATCGATCGCGTGGGGCTCGCGAACGAGGAGATCGAGTACGTGATCATGGGCCAGGTCCTCCAGGGCGGAGCAGGCCAGGCGCCGGCCCGTCAGGCGTCGATCGGGGCCGGCCTGCCGATCGAGGTCCCGGCCGACACGATCAACAAGGTCTGCGCCTCCTCGATCCGGGCCGTGCAGATCGCAGACACGATGATCCGCGCCGGCGACCACGAGGTGATCGTCGCGGGCGGGATGGAGTCGATGTCGAACGCGCCCTACATCCTCAAGAAGGCGCGCTTCGGCTACCGGCTCGGCGACGGGACGCTGATCGAC
>DATFQE010000267.1:0-23639 GCA_035264445.1 Gaiellaceae bacterium
TACCGCCACGCGCAGACGCGCCGACGCGGCGCGCGGATTGGCTGCCGTCTCGCGGCTGCTCGGCCGGATCGGCCGGCGGTTCAGGGCACGAAGCTCGGGCTCGTGCCCGCAGACGCAGACCGGGAAGTCGGGCGGGCACACGCAGCCGCGCTCCTTCTCGCGCATGAACTGCTTGACGAGGCGGTCCTCGAGCGAGTGGAAGCTGATCACCGCGAGGCGGCCGCCGGGGCGCAGCATGTCGAAGGCGGCGGGAAGCGCGTGCTCGAGCTCGCCCAGCTCGTCGTTGACGGCGATTCGCAGCGCCTGGAAGACCCGCTTGGCCGGATGCCCGTCGCCGAAGCGCGCAGGCGCCGGAATCGCAGCGCGGATGATCTCGACGAGGTCGCCGGTGCGCTCGATCGGGCGCCGGCGGCGCTCGCGTCCGATCGCCTTCGCGATCTGGCGCGCGTACCGCTCCTCGCCGTAGCGCTTGAAGATCTGCGCGAGGTCGCGCTCGGTCCACTCGTTGACGATCTCACGCGCCGACATCGCGTCGCGTGGGTTCATGCGCATGTCGAGCGGCGCGTCGACGGCGTACGAGAACCCGCGCTCCGGCCGGTCGAGCTGCATCGACGACACACCGAGGTCGAGCAAGATCGCGTCGGCGCGGACGCCGTTTTCTGCGAGCTGGTCGAGGACGTCCGCGGCCTCGCCGCGATGGAGCCGCGCCGGAACGCCTGACGTCCGCTTGAAGCGGTCGAAATACGGCTGGACGGTCGGGTCGCGGTCGATCGCGATGAACTTGCCGCTCCCACGCAGGTCGGCCGCGAGCAGGCTCGCGTGCCCGCCCGCGCCGAAGGTCGCGTCGACAACGGTCTCGCCCGGCTTGATCGCGAGGAGCTCGCGCACCTCGTCGGCGAGGACGGGGACGTGGTCAGTCGAGTTGGGTTGCAAGACGTTCGGCAACATGCTCTGCGCTCCCTTCGACCTCTTCCAGCTGCTTGCGCCAGGTGTCGCGGTCCCAGATCTCCGCGCGGTCGCCCACTCCTGCCACGACGACCTCGCGCCCGAGGCCCGCGTGCTGGAGCAGGGCTGCCGGAAGAGTCACGCGTCCCTGCTTGTCCGGCTTGTCCTCCGAAGCCCCGGCGTAGTAGTAGCGGTGCATCTGCCGAGCCTCCTTGCTGAACGGGTTGAGCGGGTCGAGCCAGGAGCCCACCAGGCGCTCCCATTGCTCGCGCGGGTAGGCGGAGAGACATCCCTCCAGGCCGCGGGTGACCACCACTCCTCCGGCGAAGGCCTCGCGAAACCTGGCCGGAAGCGTGAGTCGGTTCTTGTCATCGATCGTGTGCTCGTACTCGCCGAGAAGCATCGACATCCGGTCGTGAGGTCATCTCCACTTTCCCCCACTTTAAACCACAACTCCCCACCACGCAACCCCGAGCAGCGACGACGAGGGTCACGGCCTCGTGTCATCGCGCGGCGCGACGCCGACCGCGAGGGCCGGAGCTAGTCGATGTCGCTCTTCGCGCCGACGTCGTGTCCGGCCGCGAGGATGTCCTCAGGCCGCAGCCACTCGTTCGAGAGCTCCCGGCCGCCCGCACGCTCGACGGCGTCGCGGAGCTCCTTCGCCCACAGGTGCTCGATCAGGACGAGGGCGGCCGACATGTCGTTCGGCAGCGACTGCGTCACGCGGAAGGTGTCGTTTTCGTTGAACAGGTGCCCGTCGGCGAGCTCCGCGGCCCCCGCCATCGATCCACGCTCGATGCCCTCCGGTCCCACGGCACCGAGCCCGGCCAGCGCGCCGACGTACGAGCCGAAGGCGGTCGCCTCGTCCCAGTCCAGGTCGCTCGACGTCATCACCATCACCCGCCCCTCCTCGTCCTTCCGCACGAGGAGCAGGTCGATGATCCGGATGATCCGCTCTCGCTTCAGGCGGTCGAGCTCGGGCAGGATCTCACCCTTGAAGCGATTGCCGTCGAACGCCACGCACAGCATCTGGATCGGCCCGATGTCTTCCACCGCGTCATTCTCGCACGCATGGTGACGATCGACGACGTCCGCGCGCTGGCGGCCGGCCTACCGAGGTCGTACGAGGTCGTCGTCCGCCGCCGCGTGAAGTTTCGTGTCGGGCGGATCGTCTACCTGGCCTTTTCGCGGGACGAGCAGGTCATGGGGTTCGCCTTCCCGAGAGAAGAGCGGGAGGCGCTGCTCCAGACCTATCCCGAGAAGTTCCTGCGGCCCGGGCCGGCCGATCTCCGCTACCAGTGGGTGCTCGCGCGGCTCGACGCGATCGACCGGGACGAGCTGCGCGAGCTCGTCTTCGACGCCTGGCGGATGGTGGTGCCGAAGCGGCTGGCAGCACTCTCCGACGAGGAGCTTCTGCAGGGCGTTTCTCGGGACGACTGAGCCGTGGACGAGGTTCTCGACCGCCGGGCGCTGAACCGCGCCACGCTCGCACGCCAGCTCCTCCTTGAGCGGTCCGGTGTGCCGGTGCTCGACGCCGTCGCGCACCTCGTCGGGCTCCAGGCGCAGGAGCCGCGCGACCCGTACCTCGCGCTGTGGTCACGGCTCGACGGCTTCCGCCCCGAGGAGCTCGCGAACCTCCTGGAGGAGCGCCGGGTCGTCCGGATCGCGCTCATGCGCTCGACCGTCCACCTCGTCACCGCCGAGGACTGCCTCGCGCTGCGACCGCTCGTGCAGCCCGTGCTCGACGCGGAGCTCGCGCGTTACCGCGACCTTCGCGGAGTCGACGTCGATGGCGTGCTTGTCTTCGCCCGCCGGCTTGTCGCCGAGCGCCCGCGCAGCGGGCGAGAGCTCCGGGCCGCGCTTGCCGAGCGCTTTCCCGCCCACGACGCCGCCGACCTCGCCTACACGTGCCGCAACCTCCTCGCGTTCGTCCAGGTCCCGCCGCGTGGCATGTGGGGGCGCTCGTCGCAGGTCGTCTCGACGACCGCGGAGGCGTGGCTCGGCCGCCCGCTTGATCCGGAGCCGTCGCTGGACGAGCTCGTCGTGCGCTACCTCGCGGCCTTCGGCCCGGCGACCGTCGCGGACGTCGCGACGTGGTCGCGCCTCACCGGGCTCCGCGAGGTCGTCGAACGCCTCCGGCCGCGGCTTCGGACGTTCCGTGACGACCGCGGCCGCGAGCTCTTCGACCTGCCGGACGCACCTCGGCCCGATCCGAACACGCCGGCGTCGCCGCGCTTCCTGCCGGAGTACGACAACGCGCTCCTCTCCCACTCGGACCGCAGCCGCTTCGTCTCGGAAGAGCAGCGCCGCGCGTTCTCGCGCGTCGAGGGCCGGATCAAGGGCACGGTGCTGCACGACGGCTTCGTCTTCGGGGTCTGGCAGCAACGGCCCGACGGCGCCCTCGTCGTCAGTCACCCCGAACGTGCGACCAAGCGGGCGCTCACGGCCGTCGCGGCCGAGGGTCGCCGCCTTCTCCGCTTGCTCGCCCACGATGGGGCCGAGGACGTCAGCTTCGTCCGGATCGACTAGGCCGCGCTGAGCTCGTAGTAGATGCGGCGGAGCGGCTCTTCATGCTCGCGCAGGAGCTCGACGAGGTCGGGGTCGAACTGCGTCCCGGCGTTCGCCGCGATCTCGCCGACGGCGTCGTCCCAGCTCCGCGCCGGACTGTGCGGGCGGGCGGTCGTGATGGCGTCGAGGGTGTCCGCGAGCGAGAAGATCCGCGCGCTCAGGGGGATCGAATCGCCCGCCAGCCGGTCGGGGTAGCCCGTTCCGTCCCAACGCTCGTGGTGGGAGCGAACGACCTGCGCGCCCGGCCCGTGGAGCAGCGCGGCGTCCTCGATCATCTGCTCGCCGAGGACGGGATGGGTTTCCAGCAGACGTCGCTCCGGTGCCGTGAGACCGCCGGGCTTCGTAAGGATCGTGTCGGGGATGCCGATCTTGCCGACGTCGTGGAGGATGAAGCCGTACTCGAGCCCGGTCTCCTTCAGCAGCTCGGGATCGGCGACTGACGTCAGCTCCGTCGCGTACCGGCGCACGCGCTCGCAGTGCGCCGCCGTATGCCCGTCCTTCGCCTCGAGCGCGCGCGCCAGAGCGACCGCGGTCTCGCGGTAGGCCTGTTGCAGAAGCTGGCGCTGGCCGCGCTCGAGCTCCAGCAGGCGGCGGAAGTCCTCCGCGTAGAGGAAGAGCTGCTCCGGCGCCGTGCGGTCCGGCTGCGCGGCCGACACCGGGCGCGCATAGCGGCGGACGGCGAGGCCCTCGATCGTGTCGAGCAGCGCGAGCGGGCTGAACGGCTTGCGGACGAAGCCTTCGGCGCCGGCCTCCTCCCCGGCCGCCGCGGAGACGGAATCGCCGGTGAGCAGGACGACCGGAATCGCGCGCGTGTGCGCGTCGGCCTTCAGCTTGCGGCAGAAGCTGATGCCGTCCAAGCCGGGCATCGCAACGTCGAGGACGATGACGTCCGGAAGCCGCGCCGCAATCGCCTCGTCCGCGGCCGCCGCACCGTCTGCCTCCTCCACGTCGATGTGCGCCACCTCGAAGCTGGCGCGGAGCAGGGCTCTCAGGCCCGGGTCGTCGTCGACGACCAGGACGTGCGTCGGCCGAAGAGACGCGGGCTGCGGCGCGACAGCCTCCGTCCCGCGCGGGACGACGTCCCGGGCCCCAGTGAGCGTGCCCGGCCCGCTGACCCGGCCGATCGCAATGGTCACGAACGCGGCAAGCAAGGCCCAAAGGACGATCGCGACGGCTATCCAGACGGCCCAGCCCGGCATTTTCGACCGAATCTCCCTTGGAGGCGTGGTCGTGAACGTACGATTTGCCTATCGGCAGCGGGCCGCTACAGCCAAAGGTACCGATGCGGGCCGACGGAGAGGAGTCAGCTGCCGTGCGCGCCGCGGCGGGTCATCGCCTCGGCTCCCTGCGCCGCGGCGAAACGGAGGGCGTCGGCGAGGTCGTCGCCGCGGCCCAGCGCGTACGTCAACCCGGCCGCGAACGAGTCGCCGGCGCCGTACGTGTCGACGACCGCACCCGGGATCGGCGCCGCCTCGAAGCGGCCGCTGCCCTGCTCGCCCTCGTAGCTGCCGCCCTCATCGCCCTCGGTCGCTACGACGAGCCGCGGGGGAGGCGCGAGGCCGCCGGGCTCGTAGCGCTCGTTGTCGTCGTCGGCGCTCCGCACGAGGACGTCGAGCTCCACACCCGCCTGGCGTAGCGTCGGCAGCTCCCGCGCGGTCGCGACGAGCACGCGCGCCTCGCGGGCCCGCCGCAGCGCGCCTGTGTCCCCGCCCGTGAAGTAGATCGCGTCGTAGCCGGCGAGCTCGTGCCACGGCAACGCGTCGTCCGCTCGCGGGCCGAGCTTGTGGCTGAGCAGCGTGATCGTGCGTTCCCCGTCGTCGTCGACGTACGTGAACCCGCGGCGATGGGGCTCACGTCGGACCGCGGCCTCGACGCGAACGCCGAGGTCGCGGAGCCTGCCGACGGCGCGGCGCCCGACTTCGTCGTCGCCGACGGCCGTGACGAACAGCGCCTCGCCCGCCAGCCGAGTGAGCCGCACCGCCGCGACGCCGCCGCCGCCGCCCGGCTCCGCCCAGACCTCGCTCGCGGTCACGATGCTGCCCGGCTCCGGCACGCGCGGGACGCGCAGGAACTCGATCCACTCGAAATGACCGACCACGGCGACCTTCACCGGCGGCAGTCTCACACCGCAACCGTCACCCGCGTTTAGAGCAGAAGATGGACACCGTGCGCTTGCCCCCGTTCGAACGCTTCTACGAGGAGAACCGTGATCCGGTCTACGCCCATCTACGCCGCGTCGTCGGCGCCGGCGCCGCGGACGACGCCTTCCAGGAGACCTTCCTCCGCGCCCTGCGCGGTTATCCGAAGCTCCGCCACGGCGAGCACCTCCGCGCATGGGTTTTCACGATCGCTGCCCGCGTGGCCATCGACCTGGGGCGGCGCGCGAAGCCCACGGTCAAGCTAGTGGAGGAGCTCGGCGTCTCGGATTCCCGACCCGCGTACGCCGAGCTCGAGCACCTCGCCGGCGAGCTCCCCGGAAAGGAGCGTGCCGCGGTGATCCTGCGCTACGGCTACGACCTGTCCTACGCCGACATCGCCGTCGCGCTCGACTCGAGCGAGGACGCGGCGCGCCAGGCCGCGTCGTCTGGGGTCCGGCGCCTGAGGAGGAATCTGACATGACCGTTCCCGCACAGCTCGATCGCCGTTTCCGCGAGGCGGCCGCGTACGAGGGGCTGCTCGACGTCGGCTTCGACGTCGTCGACTCGCCCGTCGGAGCGCTGCTCCTGGCGGCGACGCCTCGAGGCGTCTGCCGGATCTCGTACGACGCTGATCCGGAGGCGCAGGCCGAGCGGCTCGCCCGCGTCTACGGGCCGCGCGTACTCCGGGCTCCGCGCGCCGTGGACGGGGCCAAGCGTGAGCTCGACGAGTACTTCCACGGGCGGCGCGAGGCGTTCGACCTCTCCGTCGACCTGACCGGCGCGGCCGAGTTCACCCGGGACGTCCTGCGCGAGCTCGCTCGGGTGCCGTTCGGCGAGGTGACCACGTACGGGCAGCTCGCCGCCCGCGTCGGGCGCCCGCGGGCCGCGCGGGCGGTGGGGACGGTGATGAACCGCAACCCGATCCCGATCGTGCTGCCCTGCCACCGCGTCGTCGGCTCGACCGGGAGCCTTGTCGGCTACGCCGGCGGCCTCGACCGCAAGGAGCAGCTGCTGAAGCTCGAAGGGGCCCGCCTGTTCTAGTAGTCGAGCCAGTCTTCGTGCTCGTGGCCGTCGTCGCCGCGGTTGAGTCGGCGCTCACGCGCGCTCCGTGCCGCCCACGCGACGACGCCGATCTCGAGCAGCAGCCGCGAGTCGAAGAAGGCGACCGCGAGCCACAGGCAATAGGCGGCGCCGGCCGCGCTCAGGTTGAGCAGCCAGCGGTCCCGCGCGGGAAGCGCCTGGTGGAAGCGTCGGAAGGTCGTCAGCGTCTCGGCCACGTAATCCTCGGTTTCTTCGGCGTGGCCGCCCCGCCGATCTGGTCTCAGTGTGGTCCGGTTCGAGCGCGAGCGCCATCCCTGAGTCGGGCGACTAGGCTCCGTCCGTGGAGATCGACATCAAGCTCGGGAACGGCCGGCTCGAGGGCTATTCGTCGGGATCGGCGCTGTCCGTCGAGCGGCTGAGCATCGACGACGAGAGCCGGTACGAGGAGATCGCGCAATCGCTCGTGGCCACGCTGCTCGAAGCGCACCCCGACGCAGCGCGCGTGACCGTCGAGATCGACAACCACGACGAGCGGGCGGCATCGCTCCTGGCGCGGTGGGGGTTCGTTCCCGCGCGCCGGGTGCTCGCGGTCGACGTCGACGTGCTTCGGCGAGACCTCGAACGGAGCCCCCGCGGGGAGTCCTTCGGCTCCGTGCACGTGCAGACCGACGACCTGCCCGCGGTCCAGCGGGCGGTCTCCGGCTTCACGCCGCTCCGCGCAGGCGGCTCGCAGGGCTCTGTGGTGATCCCTCCGCGCGGCGGCTGGATCTCGGTCTACGACGAGCTCGCGGACCGTGACCCGACGGCGCTTCGGCGACTCGCGCGGGAGCTCTCCGACCGTCTCGGCGCCGTCGTCATGAGCCTCGGGGTCGAGGAGGGCGCCGTCGTCCGGTTCCTGCTCCTCGATCGCGGGCGATTGCTCGACGAGTATCTGTCGATTCCCGAGTACTACGGCCCACTGCCGTCAGGTGAGGTCGTCGCGCTCGCGGCGAACCCGACGCTGGCCGAGCGGATGACCGGCGCCGACCGGCGCGAGGTGCGCGCCGCGGCTCAGCACGGCAAGCGTCCCGAGGACCTGCCTCCCCCGACCGAAATGGTCGCAGCGCTCGGACGCGCGATGCGCATCGAAGGCGCCGAGCACGGCTACCGGGAGGCCACGGAGCTGCCCGGCGCGATTTCGATCTAGCCGCGCCGGGCGACGACGACGCCGAGCAGGCAGACCGCGGATCCTGTTAGTCGATCTGAGATGCGAATCGCTCGAGTCGTCGTCCTGATCGTCCTCACGGCGACGGGCTGCGGCGGCCGCGACCAGGCCTCGAAGCCAACTGCCCCACCGGCTCCGCCGGGCCCGGTCAGCTCTTCGTCCCGCCTCGGCTGCGACGGTCCGTCGGCCTGCTCGACGGTGGAGGCCGAGGAGACGCTGAAGCGCTGCCCGGCGAGCCGCCTCGACGCGCGGGGCCGCACGATACGCGAGCGTCTGGTCCGCCTCCTCGCACCGATCGAGCGGGTGGATCTGCACAATCGGCAGGTCGACGCGGCGTATGCGGCGGCGATGAAGGCGCTGATCGATCTGGAGCGGGCGTGCCTGTGAGCGGCTACGTGTCCAGGAGGCAGTACCCGACGCCCCAGACATTCCGCACGTAGCGCGTACCGTGCGGTGTCCCGAGCTTTCGCCTCAACCGCGAGGCGTGGCTGTCGAGCGTCCGCGTCCGCCCGAGCGAGCGAAAGCCCCAGACGTCACGCAGCAGCTCCTCCTTCTTGAATACTCGTTCGGGGTCGCTCGCCAGCTTGACGAGCAGGTCGTATTCCTTGCTCGACAGCAGCACACGCTCGCCGCCGACGGTGATCCGGCGGGTCGCGACGTCGACGACGATGCCGTCCGCCTCGAGCAGGCGATCGCGGCCCGCTCCGTTCGCCCGGCGCAGGACCGCGTGGATGCGGGCGAGCAGCTCGTCGTAGTGAAACGGTCGGCCGACGTAGTCGTCGCATCCGCGCGCGAACGCGCGCACGCGGTCGACGGCGTCCGAGTCCGGCTGACCAAGCAGGATCACGGGAACGTCGCGGTCCCACGACCGGCCCGGCTCCCCCGCGCGGAGACGGCGACAGAGCTCGGCGCCGGAAACGTCCGGGAGCTCGTCGCCCAGAAGCGCCAGGTCCGGCCGCTGCTCCTCGGCGACCGCCAGCGCCTCCTGCCCCTCCGTCGCCTCGGCGACCGCGAAGCCGTCCTCGGCGAGATGCCTGCTGAGGAACACCCGCGTCGCGGATTCCGGCTCGGCGATCAGGAGGGCGGTCGGCACTCCGGCGACGCTAGACGCGCGGATGCCGTCGCGCCAGACGTCCTTTCGCACAAGTCTGCAACAACGAATCTACAGGCGGCGCGTCCAGACCAGGCTAAGAACTCCTAACTCAATGACCGGCGTTGGCGCCGGGTTTCTAGCCTCGGATGCGCCCTGGGCGGAGGGGGCGGGCGTGGGCGCTGAGTTTTTCGAGTGCGCGGGTGAGCGCTTTGATGTCGCTGTCGCTGAGGTGCTGGGAGAAGTGTTGTTCGATCGCGTGGCGGTGGTGGCGGCGAGCCTGCTCTATTGTCGTGCGGCCCTGGTCGGTGAGGACGACGAGGATCGAGCGGCGGTCGTTTTCGGGGCGGACTCGTTGGACGAGGCCGGCGTCTTCGAGTCGGTCGACGACGCGGGTGAAGCCGCTCTTGCTGTAGAGGATCCGCTCGGCGAGCTCGTTCATGCGCAGCCCGTCGGGCGTTTCCTCGAGGTGGACGAGGGCGTCGTACCAGCGCAGCGGGATGCCGGCGTCGCCCTCGAGCGCGGCGTCGAGGACGTCGATCAGCGCGAGCGCGCTCTCGAAGTAGAGCCGCCAGGCACGCAGCCGCTCGGCGGAGGGGTTTGACAGCAATTGTTCCCCGTGAGATAGTCCGTTTAGCAACTGTTCTCCCATGGACTGTTGCGAATCATATCAATCCCGACGGAAGGAGCAAGGCGATGAGCGCGGTTCCGATAGAGCGCGCCAGAGACGGCTACGTGCTCAACAAGGACGAGGGCGAGGCGCACTGGCTGCTGGGGATGCTGGAGGTCGTCAAGATCAGCGGCGAGGAGACCGGCGGCGCGTACGGACTGCTCGAGGTAACCGTCCGTGCCGGCGAGGGCTCCCCCTGGCATGTCCACCCTGACGAGGACGAGTGGTTCTACGTGCTCGAGGGGGAGTTCACCGTCTACGTCGGCGAGAAGCGCCTCTCGCTCACGTCCGGCTCGTTCGCGTTCGGCCCGAAGGGGGTCCCGCACACCTTCATCGGCGAGACCAATGGGGCGAAGGCGCTGATCGGCTTCCAGCCCTTCCACTTCGAGGGCTTCCTGCGCGAGGTCGGCGAACCGGCGACCGAGCGGGTGCTGCCGCCGCGGCTTGCGGCTCCCCCCGACATGGAGCGGCTGCTCCCAATCGCCGAGCGCAACGGGATGGTGATCCTCGGCCCTCCCGGCCCGCCGCCCGGCCACTGATCTGCCGACCCGTCACTGCGCGCCTGCTCGCACAACCTGGCCGGCGCGCAACAACTCAAGGAGAAACGGTGACGGCCGCCACGATCACATCCACCGACAATGGCCCCTTCGAAGCCCGCGGCGGCCCCTTGCGCATCGGCGGGGGTCGAGCGAAGCGGGCTGCAGGCCGATCTGTATGCGGAGCCATCGTGAACGCCCTCGACGCCGTCAGCCCCGAGCTCGTCCTCGTCAGCCCGCACCTGGGCCGGCCGGACGCCGCCGCCGAAGGGCTCGCCGACGACATCCTCGCCGGCCAGGCGCTGAGCGAGAGCGAGCTGGCACGCCTGCTCGCTTCGCAAATGGGCCTCCCGTTCGTCGACCTCGAAAACTCGTCGATCGATCCCGCCGCAGCGGGGCTCCTCTCGGAGGACGACGCGCGGATGTACTCGGCGCTGCCGATCGCGCTCGTGGAGGACCGGGCTCTCCTCGCAGTGGCGCGCCCCACGAACGAGCCCGCGATCCGGCGTGTCGCCGAGAAGCTCGGGCGAGACGTCGACATCGCCGTCGCGGCGCGCAGGGACCTCCTACGCGCGATCGAACGGGCGCACGGCCACGCGGTCGAGCCGGTCGTCGCGCCGGTTCCCGAGCCGCTTCCTCCACCCGAGCCGCCGACGCCGGTCGCGGCGCCGAAACCGACCGCCAGGCGTCCGAGACGCCTTCGGCGCCGCCTTCTGATCGCCGCCGCGCTCCTGCTCGCCGCGCCGATGACCGCAGTCGCGGGCAACGTGACGGCGCAGGTTCTGGACGACGGACAGCAGGCCCACACGGTCCGACCGGCGCCGAAGCCGCGCGCCGAGGCCGGAGCCGAGGAGTGGTCATGGCCGGCCGGCGAGCCGAGCGGCGAGCTTCCCCTCTCCCCCGCGTTCCGGCGCCGCCTCGAGCGGGCCGCCCGCAAGGCCCGCGTCGATCCGAACCTGCTGCGGGCCGCGATTCGCGCCCACCGAGGGGGCGGCAGCCCGAATCTCCGCCGGATCGCACGGAACCTCCGCGCGAAGGATCCGTGGCTCGCGCTGATCGCGATCGAAGGCCGCACCGGGTACGCGGACCGGGCGCTCGCGCTCGCGCGCTACTACCGCGCCGCCAGGACGGGCCCGAGCCGGGGAGTCGTCGTGACCCCGGAGGCCAGGACGCAGCTCGAATCCGGCCTCGTCGACCGGCGTCTGATCGCAGTGGTCGGCTACCTCGGCGAGGCGCTCGGCGGCGTCCGAGTAACGAGCGTCGCTGAACCGCGCCTCGACCTCGCCGCACCGCTGGCGGCGGCCCATGCCCAGGGCCGCGCCGTCGCGATCGACGTCGACGGCGAGGATCGCAAGGGAACGCGCATCTCCCGTGCAATCCGCGAGCTGCTCGCGCTACCGCCGGAGCTCCAGCCGGCCGGCCTCGTCTCCACGCTCAGGCTCGGCCGGCCGGCCGAGCTGCACATCGTTCTCTAGCCTAGATCCGGCCGGAGCGGAGGATTCCGAGGAACAGCCAGATCCCCAGCGCGCCGGAGACCACGAAGCCGATCACCGCGAGGAAGTTGATCCCGAAGACGCTCGGGCCGACGGTGACGAAGGCGCCGAGCAGGCTCGATCCGATCAGGCCGCCCGCCACGATCAGCGCCACGATCAGCCGGTTGAAGACGATGTCGACCTTCTGCATGAACTCGTCGAGGCCCTTGTGGACGAAGCCGACCTCGATCTGCCCGTCGCGGAACTGCTCGAGCGTGTCGTGCACCTGGTACGGCAGCTCGCGCGCGATCTGCGTCAGGTTGATCGCCTCGCGGGACGCCGACTGCGCGACCCGCCGCGGCGTGAAGCGCCGGATCATCAGGCTCCGCGCGTACGGCTTGGCGACCTCGAAGACGTTGAACTCCGGGTAGAGCTCGATGCCGACCGAGCCGAGCGTGGCGACCGCGCGGTCGACGAGGAGGAACCGGGTCGGGAGCTTGAGGTTGACTCGATAGATCAGCGCGAAGCCCTCGCGGATCACCTGGAGCGGGTCGATGTCCGAGAGGCGGGCGCCGTAGTAGCGATAGAACAGCTCGCGGAGCTCGGCGACGAACTGCTCCTCCCGCTCGGGCGGATAGCGGACGCCGAGGTCGGCGAGCCGCTTGGGGAGCACGTCGACGTTCTCGTTGGCGGCGTCGATGAAGAGCCGCGTTGCCTTGGAGATGTCCGAGTCGGTCAGCTTGCCGGCCAACCCGAAGTCGACGAGGCCTATCTGGTCGGGCCGGCCGAGGACGAGCACATTGGCTGGGTGCGGGTCGCCGTGGAAGAAGCCGTGGCGGAAGATCATCGTCATCCAGGCCTCGGTCATCAGGTAGGCGAGTTGCCGACGGTCGTCCATCGTGAGGTCGAGCTCGTCGACGTCGGCGACCTGCGTGCCCTCGAGGTACTCGAGCGTCAGGACGCGCGTGCGTGTGTAGCTCCAGTAGACGCGCGGGATCTTCACGTGCGGGTGTCCGGCGAAGTTGCGGCGGAAGGTGTCCGCGTTGCGCGCCTCCAGGCGGTAGTCCAGCTCCTGGCGGATCGAGCGGGCGAACTCGTCGACGAGCTCGTGCGTGTCGATGAAGTCGAGCGCGCGGACGCGTTCCTTCGCGATGCGCGCCGCCTGGTGCAGCAGCGAGAGGTCGGCTTCGATCTGCCGCGGCGCGCCGGGCCGCTGGACCTTGACCGCGACACGGTGGCCGTTCGGGAGGACGGCCCGATGCACCTGGCCGATCGACGCGGCCGCCATCGGGAGCTGCTCGAACTCGAGGAAGAGGCGCTCGATCGGCTGGCCGAGCTCCTCCTCGATCGACTCCTTCGCGAGCTCGAACGAGAACGGGCGGACGTCGTCCTGGAGCCCACGCAGCTCGGCGATGATGTCGGGCGGCAGCACGTCGGGCCGCATCGAGAGCAGCTGGCCGAACTTCACGAACGTCGGCCCCAGCTCGTCGAGCATCTCTCGCAGCCGGCGGCCGCGCTCCGACGCCGGCGCGTCGGGATCGAGCTCGTCGCCGTTGCGGCCCGGGATCAGGTAGCCGAGCCGGTTCCGCCGGAACACGTAGCCGAAGCCGTGACGGACGGCTACCTGGGCGATCTCGGACAGCCGGCCGAGGTTGCGCGGAGGCGCCTGGGCCATCCGGTCAGTGTGACAGCAGGCTAGGCGGGTCGGCCGTCGCCGCCGCGCGGGCCGTCCTCGAGCAAGCGCAGCCGGTGCTCGAGCTGCGCGACGCGGAGCTCGAGCTCGTCGAGGTCCTCGCGGGTGGCGAGGCCGACCTCGTGGAACATCCCGTCGGCGGCCGCGCCGACGCGCTCGCCGGCGCGCAGGGCGTCGGCCCGCCAGCGATGCGCGACCTGGTCGACGATGTTGCGTGCCTCCTCGATGCGGAGGTTGCTCGCCGCGGCCACCTCGGCCGCGATCCGCTCCAGGACGTCGCGCAGCGCGTTACCGCGCGCGGCCATGCGGCCTGGCCCGGCGGCGCTGGCGCCGGCGTTCGCGCTTGGCGGCGGCACCGCCGGCCGCCGCGGCGGGCGCTGCCGGCGCGGTCGGGGCGGCGGCTCCCGCGATCACGGGGGCTTCCTCTTCTTCCTCCAGCTCCGGCTCGGGCTCGGGGGCGCGGGCGGGAAGCGCGGCTCGGCCGTCCGCGGCTGCACGCATGGCCTCGACCTCGCCGGTGTCCTTGCGACCCTTGTACTCGGGCGCGCGCTCGAGCAGGACGGCGAGGAACGGCGCCGCGACGAAGATCGTCGAGAGAGCGCTGATCGAGATCCCGATGAGGATCGCGAACGCGAAGTCCTGCAGCGTCTCGCCGCCGAAGAGCAGCAGTGCGCCGACCGGGAGCAGCGTGATGATCGTCGTGACGATCGAACGGCGGATCGTCTCCCAGAGCGAGACGTTCACGACCTCCTTGATCGACGACCTGCGCATGAGCGGAAGGTTCTCCCGCACGCGGTCGAAGATGATGATCGTGTCGTAGATCGAGTAACCGATGATGGTCAGGAACGCCGCGACCGTCGACGCCGTCACCTCCCGGCCGGACAGGGAGTAGATCCCGACGGCGATCAGCCCGTCGTTGGCGATCGTGCGCAGGATCGGCACCGCGAACCGCCACTCGAACCTGAACGCGATGTAGAGCGTGATCAGGAGGAACGAGACGATCATGGCGAGGATCGCGCCGCGCAGGATCTCCTCGCTGAAGCTCGCCGAGACGTTCCGCACCGCCGAGGTCGCCTCGAACTCGTTCTCGAAGCCGTCGACGACGCGCTTCTGCTCCGCCGCGTTCAGCGGCTCCGACTTGACCTGGAACTCCTTGAAGCCGCCGTCCACGGCGCTTCCGCGGCCCTGGATGACCGCGTTGCCGAGGTTGAACCTCGCCGCCTCCGAGCGGACCTCCGCAATGTCGACGGGCTGCTCTGTCTGGAAGGTCATCTGCGTGCCGCCGCGGAAGTCGATCCCGAGGTTCAGCCCCTTGACGACCACGAGGACCAGCGACAGCGCGATCAGCACGCCGGCGATCGAGAACCAGATCCGGCGCGTGCCGACCACGTCGATCATCTGCCAGCGCGAGATCTTCTGGGCGCGCGCCCCCATGAAGTGCGGGTTGTCGAACCAGCGGAAGCCCCCGAGCAGCCCGAGCAAGGCCCGCGTGAAGAAGACCGCGGTGACGATCGAAAGGCCGGTTCCGAGCAGCAGCATGAAGGCGAACCCGCGCACGCCGCCCGTCGCGACCGCGAACAGGATCAGCGCCGTGATCGCCGTGACGACGTTCGCGTCGACGATCGTGGAGAAGCCCTTGCGGTAGCCGACCGCGATCGCCGCGCGTATCGACTTGCGTTCGGCCGTCTCTTCCTTGATCCGCTCGAAGATGACGACGTTCGCGTCCGCCGCGACGCCGATGGCGAGGATCAGTCCCGCGAATCCCGGCAGGGTCAGCGTCACGTCGAAGAGCAGCAGCACCGCGTAGAGGAGCGCCGAGTAGACGGCCAGACCCGCCACGGCGACGACGCCGAGGAAGCGGTAGACGACGAGCAGGAACAGCGCGACGATGATCAGGCCGGCGATCGCGGCGCGGAGGGCCTCGTGCAGCGAATCCTTACCGAGCGTCGCCGAGACCTGCGTACGGTCGACCTGGACGAACTCGATCGGCAGGGCGCCCGTCTGGAGGACGAGCGCAAGGTCTTTCGCCTCGCCGACGTCGCCGATGCCGGTGATCTGAGCGCCGTTGTCGCCGGAGATGCCGTCCGGGTTCTCATCCGGGTCGACGGTCGGCGCCGACTTGATCCGCCCGTCGAGGACGATCGCGAAGCTGTCGAGCACCTTGCCGCGCCCCTGGGAAGAGCGGAAGCGGCTGCTCTCGACGATGTCCTTCGTGACCTCGTGGAACTTGTCCGCGCCCTTGTCGGTGAAGTCCATCAGCACGATGGCCTCGCCGGTGCGCGAGTCGTAGTCCTGGCGCGTGCCCGAGAGCTTCAGGTCCTCGCCCGTCATCTCCGGGACGGGGTTCTCCTTGTCCCGCGGCTGGTAGCGCAAGAGGTAGTAGTTGTCGCGGTCCGGGTTCTCGCCGACGCCCGGGCAGTACCGCTCCGTCGTGCCGCAGGTGAGGATCGTCGCCTTCTGCGGGACGCCCATGTACTTCCAGCCCTTCGGGAGCTTCCCGCCCGGCCCGAGCCGGTTCTTGACCTGCTTCACGTCCACGAGCTGGGCCTTCGTGTCGCGCGGCCCCGCGACGCGCTTCTTCTTCTCGTTGAAGAGGTACCACTCGCGCGCGTCCTTGTCCGACTTGATCTGAGACTGGTGCGACGCGAGCAGGTTGAAGATGCTGGTGCTTGGAACCGGATCTCCCTGCGCGTTCCTGGACGGCGAGATCAGGTTCCCCTCGAGCTTGTAGAGCTCGAGCTGGGCCGTCTTGCCGATGATCTCGGCGGCGCGTTCCGGGTCGGTGACGCCCGGGATCTGGACGGCGATCTGGTTGTTGCCCTGTTTCCGGACCTCGGTCTCGGAGACGCCGAGCTTGTCGATCCGGTCGCGGATGATCGAGACCGACCGGCTGATGTCCGCGTCGGTCAGCTTGCGCTCGGGCGGCGGCTTCGCCTCGAGGACGATCTCGAGGCCGCCCTGGAGGTCGAGACCCAGCTTCGGCTTCTGGTAGAGCGGCGACCCGGGCAGCGCGATCAGCGCCACGCCGACGACGGCGAGGAGGAGCGCGAAGATGAAGAAGAGGTTTGAGCGCCTAGTAGACACGCGTAGCGGCGAACAGGTTAGCGGTCGTCCGGCGCGATCGGAGGCTCCGCATCGTTGTCCTTTTGTTCGGAATTCATGACGCCGGTGATCGCGCCGCGCGCGACGCGGACCGTGATGTGAGGCGCAATCTCGACCGTCAGCACGTCCTCGTCGATGGCGGTGATGAGCCCGTAGACGCCTCCCGCCGTGACGACCTCGTCGCCCACCGAGAGCGTCGAGATCATCGCCAACTGCTCGGTCGTGCGCCGGCGCTGCGGCCGGATGACGACGAGCCACATCAGCCCGACCATGACGGCGATGAAGATCAGCGGCTCCACGCCGTCTCCGGCTCGGGCTCGGGCTCGGGGTTCTGGGCGAGTCGGTCGAGCACCTCGGCCTTGAACGATGCCAGGGCGCCGCGCTCGATCGCGGCTCTGGCCCCCGCAGTCAGGTCGAGCAGGTAACGGAGGTTGTGCAGCGAGAGCAGGCGCAGGCCGAGGAGCTCGTTCTCCTTGACCAGGTGGCGGATGTACGCACGGCTGAAGCGGGTGCAGGCCGCGCAGTCGCACTCGTCGTCCAGCGGCCGCGGGTCGCGCGTGAAGCGCGCGTTCTTGAGGTTGAGGCGGCCGTCTCTCGTGATCGCCGTCCCGGTTCGCCCGAGCCTCGTGGGCAGCACGCAGTCGAACATGTCGACGCCGCGCTCGATCACCTCGAGGATGCCCTCGGGGTCGCCGATGCCCATGAAGTAGCGCGCCTTGGTCTCCGGAAGCAGCGGGGCCGCCCAGCCCACCGTCTCGAACATCGTCCGCCGGTCCTCGCCCACGCTCAGGCCGCCGAGCGCATTGCCGTCGAAGTCGAGCGCGGCGAGCTCCTCGATCGAGCGGCGGCGCAGCTCCGGGTCGCTGCCGCCCTGCGCGATCCCGAACACGAGCTGGCCGGGCGCGCGGAGCGCTTCGCGCTGTCGTGCGGCCCAGGTGGTCGTCAGGCGCGTGGCCTGCTCGAGCTCGGCGCGCGACCCGTCCGCGGGCGGGCACACGTCCAGGCACATGGCGACGTCCGAGCCGAGGTCTGCTTGGATCCGCGCTGCTCGCTCGGGCGTCAGTCGGGCGAGGTCGCCGTCGTAGACCGAGCGAAACGTGACGCCCTCGTCGTCGACGGCCTCGAGCGTGTGGCGGAGCGAGAAGACCTGGAAGCCGCCGGAGTCGGTCAGGATCGGCCCGTCCCACCCCATGAACGCGTGCAGCCCGCCGAGCTCGGCGACCACGTCGGCGCCGGGGCGGAAGCTGAGGTGGTACGTGTTGCCGAGCACGATCGCGGCGCCGAGCGCGCGGAGTTCGTCCGGATCGACCGCCTTGACCGTCCCCTTCGTCCCGACGGGCATGAACGCCGGCGTCGGCACGTCACCGTGCGCCGTCCGGAGCACGCCGGCGCGAGCCTGCCCGTCGGCAGCGACCACGTCGAAAGCGCTCATGCCCCCACCAGCCGTGTCGAGGGGTCTGGCCCCTGGCCATCGCCCAAAGGGGCATGGCAAGTGAAACGAATGTGTGACGAAGTTTTCACAGGCAGGACGCTAGAGGACGAGCATCGCGTCGCCGAACGAGTAGAAGCGGTAGCGCTCGGCAATCGCCGTGCGGTAGAGCTCGCGGGTCACGTCCGTTCCGGCGAAGGCCATGACGAGCGCTAGCAGCGTGGACCGGGGCAGGTGGAAGTTGGTGAGCAGCGCGTCGACGCGTCGGAACTCGAAGCCCGGCGTGACGAAGAGGTCGGTGCGGCCCTCCAACGGGGCGCCTCGCGCGAGCGACTCGAGCACGCGGACCGTCGTCGTGCCGACCGCGAGGACCCGCTCCGCCCCGGTGATCCGCTCCCACGCCTCCGGCCGGACCGTGTAGCGCTCGCCGTGCATCGTGTGCTCGGCGAGCTCGTCCACCGCGACCGGCCTGAACGTGTCGAGCCCGATATGCAGCGTCACGTATTCCACGTCAACGTCGGCGAGGACCTCGGTGGTGAAGTGCAGTCCCGCGGTCGGCGCCGCCGCCGACCCCGCCTGGTCGGCATAGACAGTCTGGTACCGGGCCGGGTCGGCGAGTGGCTCGGTGATGTACGGGGGCAGCGGCGCCAGACCCGCGGGCTCGCCGGCGAGGCGCAGCAACCACCGGCCCTCGCCGAGATGCTCGACGAGCTCCACGGGCCCGTATCGGCGACCCGCCCGAAGCCTCCGCGTCGGTCGGGCGAGCCCTTCCCAGAGCCCGTTCTCGCCGCGTCGCTCGAGCAGCAAGACCTCGCCGCGGGGCTGCTCGATCGGGATCCTTGCCGGCACGACGCGCGAGTCGTTGGCGACCACGAGCTCCCCGCGCGTGAGCTCGCGCGGGAGGTCCGAGAAGCGTCGATGCCGGACGTCGCCGGTGGCCCGGTCGTAGACGAGCAGCCGCGACGCGTCTCGTCGCTCCGCGGGCCGTTGCGCGATCAGCTCGTGAGGTAGCTCGTAGTCGAGCTCCAAGACCTTCATCCGTCCGGCGAGCACGGTACCTTTCGCCTATGGACGAGGCCGCCATCGAGCGCGCGAAGGAGCGTCTGGCCGCGGCGGCCGAGGGTCGCGTCGAGCCGAGCGACGTCCAGGCGACGCTCGAGCGCGCGCGGGAGCAGATCGAGGCGCTCGCCGATCTCGCCGCGCAGATCGAGTCGTCGCTCCCCGGCCAGGTCAGCGAGGCCGTCCGCAAGGGCCTTGCCGAGGAGGCCGTCCCCGTCGGACGCCACATCGCCGAGGTGCGCGGGCTGGCCGGCCAGACGATCCGCCGCCTGGAGCGCATGGAGGGCGACCTCCTCGCCGAACGCCACGCCCGGCTCGACGACCTCGCGCTGCTGGTCGATCTGATCACGTCGGGCTGGAAGGGCGTCGACGAACGGCTTGCCCGCCTCGAGGACCGCCTCGAGGAGAGCAAGGGCGCGATCGTCTACCGCATCGAAGAACGGCGCACGAGCTAAGCCAGCGTCAGGATCACGGCCGACGTCAGCGTCCACAGCGCGACGGCGGCGAGGATCGGCCGGTCGCTGAGCAGGATCTGTTCCGGCTCCTCGCCGAGGTCGTCGCGGTGGACGAGCAGCAGGTAACGGAAGAGCCCGAAGACGACGAACGGGATCGTCAGCATCAGCGCGGCCGAGTGCACCGAGCCGAAGGTGTAGAGCGAGTACGCGACGATCGTCGCCGCGGTCACCACCGTCAGGAGCTGGTCGACGAGCGCGAGCGAGTAGCCCGAAAGCACCGCGCGGCCGGGCGTCGCCGCCTGCTCGGCCAGCACGAGCTCGCCGCGCCGCTTCGCGAGCGCCAGGAACAGGGCGAGCAGCGCCGTGCAGAGCAGGAGCCAGGGCGAGATGCGCACGTCCACAGCCTCGGCGCCGGCGGCCGCCCGTACGACGAATAGAGCCGCGATCGCCATCACGTCGAGGAGGACCACGCTCCGCAGCGACAGCGTGTACGCCGCCTGCAGTGCGAGGAAGAGCGCGAGCAGCAGCCCGGTGACCAGGCCGAGCGCGAAAGCCAGCGCGAGACCCACTGCGGCGAGTGCGACGGCGAGCGCGACCGCCGCCCGCCGCGACAGCTCCCCGCGCGCGACCGGCCGTTCTCGCTTCAGCGGGTGCAGCCGGTCGCTCTCGGCGTCGCGGACGTCGTTCGCGAGGTAGGCCGCGCTCGACGACGCGCAGTAGGCGGCGAACGCCGTGACGGCCGCTCCCCACCGGGCCGCGTCGCCGAGCTCGGCCGCGAAGAGGATGCCCGCGAACAGGAGCAGGTTCTTCGGCCACTGGCGAGGGCGAAGCGCGACGAGAGCGGCGCGGACAGGCCCCCGGCGGACCGGCAACCGGACGACCTCGGCGCGCCCTCGCCGCTCCTCACGCTGCGGGAGCGACGCCATGAGGCGCCGATGCTATCCGGGCCGGGAAGGCAGAACGAGGCGGAAGCGACTCCCTCGGCCCAAGGAGCTGTCGAGCTCGATGCGGCCGCCGAGCGCGTTCGCGAGCTCGTTCGCGATCGCGAGCCCGAGGCCGGTGCCGCCGCCGCCGTCGCGCGACCAGAACGGCCGGAAGATGCGTTCTGCCTCCTCCGCCGAGATGCCCGGGCCCGAGTCGGCGACCGCGACGGAGACGTCACCGTTGTCGGCGTCGAGCTCCACGTCGATCCGGCCGCCGTCCGGCGTCCAGCGGAACGCATTCGAGAGCAGGTTCGAGATGATCTGGAGGACGCGGTCGCCGTCGGTCAGGATTACCGCCCCGCCGTCGGCGTGCTGGCGGTAGTCGATCCCCCGCCGCCGGGCCTCCTCGCCGAAAGCGGTGTAGGCGCGCTCGAGAACGCGACCCATGTCGACCTCCTCCTCGCGGACGGTGAAGCGGCGGGCGTCCAGCTTGGCGAGGTCCAGGACGTCCCCCACGAGCCGCTCGAGCCGGCCGGCCTCGGCGGCGATCACGTCGAGCGACGCGTCGCGTGACTCGGGATCGTCGGCGAGGCCCTCGCGCAGCGCGCCGACGTGGCCGCGGATCGCGGTCAGCGGCGTTCGGAGCTCGTGCGAGACCCGCATGAGGAAGTTCCGCTCCAGCTCGTTCGCCTCGCGGAGACGGTTCGCCATCTGGCCGAAGCGGTCGGCCATGTGACCGATCTCGCCGCTCTCGTGCCTCGGGATGTCGACGTCGTAGTGCCCCTCGGCGACCTCGTCCGCCGCCCGCGAGAGGGCCAGAATCGGCCGCGTCAGTCGCCGCGACAGGTACCAGGCGAGCGCGCCGGCGATCAGGATGCCGCCGAGCAGCGCGAGCGCGAGCCGCTCGAGCAGCGTATTGAGCCGGTCGCTCAGCTCGGCCTTCGGCTTGGCGACGATGAGCAGGCCGAACGCGGGCCCCCTGCCCTCGGGGCGTAGCGGCTGCGCAACCGCGAGGTAGACGCGGTGCGCCCCGGGCGGGGTGAACTCGAACGTCGTGGGCTCGGATCCAGCGACGGGACACGGCTTGAGCGTCCGCAAGCCGAAACCGCGAGGACTGCTCGCGAACGGGTCGAGCCCGCAGTAGAAGAGCCGGTCACCGGTCGCCTTCTCGAGCCGCGGCGCCTGTGCGAACGGGGGCGAGCGCCCCTCGTCGTTCGCCTGCACCGCCTGGGAGGCGTAGAGGTCCGTCAGTCCCACAGCCTCGCGCCGCAGCTCGGCGACGAAGCGGTCCTGCACGTAATCCTCGAAGAGCTGGTAGGCCGTGACCGTCGAGATCAGGCCGGAGATGACGATTCCCGCGAGGAAGAGGGCGGGAATCCGGAACCGAAGCGAGTGGAACAACTCGCCCTCCTACCGGGAGGCGCTGACGGACTCCTTGGCCGGCGCGACCTTGTAGCCGACGCCCCACACGGTCACGATCGGAGAAGCCTCGCCGAGCTTGCGGCGCAGCTGGCGGACGTGCACGTCGACGGTGCGCGTGTCGCCCGCAAACGTGTAGCCCCAGACGCGCTCGAGCAGTTGGTCGCGCGTGAGCACGATCCCGCGATGATCGAGGAGCTCCCAGAGCAGGTCGAACTCCTTCGGCGCGAGCTGGATCTCCGTGTCGCCGACCTTGACCTCACGCCGGCCGGAGTCGATCAGCAGGTCGCCGTGGCGCAGCTCGGCGTTCTCGCCGTCCCGGCGCTCCGTCGTCGCGCGGCGCAGGATCGACTTGATCCGGGCGACGAGCTCGCGCGGGTTGAAGGGCTTCGTCATGTAGTCGTCCGCGCCGACCTCCAGCCCGATGATCTTGTCGATGTCCTCGTCGCGCGCAGTCAGCATCAGGATCGGCACGTCCGACCGCTTCCGCAACCGCCGGCAGACGTCGATCCCGTCCATGTCCGGAAGCATCAGGTCGAGGACGATCAGCGACGGATTCTGCTCGGCCTTGTCGAGCGCCTCCGACCCCGTCGGCGCGACGTCGACGTCGTACCCGGCTTTCTTGAGGTAGAGCGAGACGAACGAGGCGATCGAGGACTCGTCCTCGACGATCAGCACCGATTGGGTCTTCTGAGCCGGCACGGTGCTCTCAGGATGCCAGACGCTGCTGCTAGCTCGAAGGAGACGGCTTCGGCGGCGGCGGCGGAGGCGGTGGAGTCGGCGTCAGGTTGAACGTCTGCGCATCGTCCGGGAGCGACTCCTCCTCGCCCCCGTTCAGCGAGTAGAAGCCGTCGTAGAAGATTCCGTCCTCGACGGAGCCGTTCCCGTCCAGCGTGACACGGCCCTTCCCGACGAGGCTGAAGAAGAGCCCTTTGCCGTTGAAGACGACGCGGTAGCGGCCGCCGATCAGGCGGAAGCGCACGTTCTTGCCCGTGTAGGTGCGGACGGTGCCGCTCTTGCCCCACTTGAACGTCTTGTACCCGCGGACGACGGGCTCGGTGTCGTCGTCCGGCGCGAGCTCCTCGATCGTGATCGAGCCGTTCCCGAGCCGCCCTATGAGCGACCCCTTGACCGTCATCTGGACCTTCCCGCGCGCGTCGCGAACGGCGAGCGTCCCGTCGGTCGGCCCGGCCCGTTCGGCAAAGGCCGCTGCCGGAACAGCGGTGGTCAGAAGTAGGAGTGGGACCAGCAAGCGTCGCATGTCGCCCTCGAAGTGTTCCCTATCGCGGTTTAGCGAGCTTGAGTGAAACGTAAAGAAACCGTTAGGGACATAGAGTTTCCCCGGCCGTGAGCGAGATCTCGGACTTCGGGCTGATTCTGCTGATCCTCGCCGGAGGATTCTCGCTGGCCCTCATGACGATCCGCGTCACCGACCGGCTACCGGTTCCGGCTCCGGCGCTCTTCCTGATCGGCGCCGCCGTCGTGTCCGACCTGTTCCCCAATCTCCAGGAGGACGTCCCGATCCGCACCGTCGAGCGGATCGCGGTCGTGGCGCTCATCGTGATCCTCTTCCACGGCGGGATGCATATCGGCCTGCGACGGTTCCGCGGCGCCGCGACGCCGATCGTCTTGCTGGGGACCCTCGGCACGTTCGCAACCGCCGGCGTGATGACGGTCGCGGCGCGGCTTCTCCTCGACGTCGACTGGACGACCGCGGGCCTGATCGGCGCGGCACTTGCACCGACCGACCCGGCGGTGACGTTCTCGGTGCTCGGCCAGCGCGAGGTCGTCGGGCGGACCGGGACGATCCTCGAGGGCGAGTCGGGCATGAACGACCCGGTCGGGATCGCCCTCGTGATCGGGATCGTGGAGCTCGCGCACGACGCCGACGCGAC
>DATFQE010000268.1:0-14205 GCA_035264445.1 Gaiellaceae bacterium
GATGATGTACGAGGAGTACATCGACCGGGTCAGCGAGGTCGTGACCGGGATCGTCCAGCAGGCGGGCGACCGCAACAACGTGCTCGTCGACCTCGGCAAGGTCGAGGCGCTCCTGCCTCGCTCGGAGCAGGTCGACGGCGAGCGCTACGAGCAGGGCAGCCGCATCAAGGCCGTCATCACCGAGGTGCGGTCCGGCACGAAAGGCCCTCAGGTGATCCTGTCGCGGCGCGACCCCGAGCTGATCCGGACGCTGTTCGAGCTCGAGGTGCCCGAGATCGCCGACGGGCTGGTCGAGATCCGCGGCGTCGCCCGCGAGCCCGGCTACCGCTCGAAGATCGCCGTCGAGTCGCATACCCAGGGCGTCGACCCGGTCGGTGCCTGCGTCGGCCCGCGCGGCTCGCGCGTCCGTATGGTCGTCTCCGAGCTCCGCGGCGAGAAGATCGACATCATTCCGTGGAACACCGAGCCGGCGCGCTTCATCGCCAAGGCGCTCTCGCCGGCCCGCGTGCGCGAGGTCTTCGTCGACGACGAGACCAAGGAGGCGACGGTCGTCGTCCCCGAGGACCAGCTCGCGCTGGCGATCGGCAAGGAGGGCCTCAACGCCCGCCTGGCCGCGCGCCTGACCGGCTGGAAGGTCGACATCCAGAGTGACGTCGAGTTCGCCCAGGCCGAGGCCGCGGCTGCCTACGGCGGCGGCGCCGACGAGGAGGAGTTCTCCGGCCGCTGCGCCGCGATCCTCTCCAACGGCAAGCGCTGCCCGAACGCGTCGCTACCGGGGTCGCGCTTCTGTGGCGTGCAGGCGCATCAGGAGCTCGCCCAGCGCGAGGCTGCCGGCGAGCACGTCAACGTGATCGGCGTCGCGTCGGCCGAGACGAACGGCGACGCGGCCGAGACGGAAGAGGCCGTGGAGGCCGACGAGCCCGTGGGGGTCGTGGCCGAGGACGCGGTCGACGGCGGCGAGCCCGCGACCGAGGAACCGCAGGCCGAAGAGGAGGCAGAGCAGGCGTCGTGAGCGAGGCGATCAGGACCTGCGCGGGCTGCGGGCGGAAGGCGCCGAAGGCCGAGCTCTACCGCTTCGTGGAGCGGGCCGGTGTGCTCGTACGCGGTAACGGCGAGGAAGGCCGCGGCGTCTACACTTGCAAGCGGCTGCCGTGCTTCGAACGCGCGGCCGCTACGCGGGGGTTCAACCGGACGCTGAGGCGTACCGTCCAAGTCGATCCCGAGCTGACGGCTCTCTACAATCGCGCATAGCCATGGCAAACGAATCCGGCGGAAATAGACCGAATCGCCCCGTCCGCCCGCGCGGCGGCGGCGGTGGCAGGCGCAAGCGCCGTGTCGTGATCGACACCGGCGCCGCCCGCCCGCGTCAGGACGCGCGCCAGGCGCGCGACCGCGCCGACCAGCGCCCCAAGCAGCAGCAGCCCGTCGCGCAGCCCACCGGTCCCGTGACCGTGCCGTCGGGCGTCACCGTGAAGGACCTGTCCGCGGCGCTCGGGATCCCGGTCGCGCAGATCATCAAGATCATGATGGCCGCCGGCGAGATGGTCACGATCACGCAGTCCCTGCCGGACGAGGCCGTGATCGAGATCGGAGGCGCGGTCGAGCGGGAGGTCCACATCAAGCGCGCCGCCGACGAGGAGGAAGAGGTCGAGGTCTACGAGGACAGCGAGTCCGACCTCGAGGAGCGGCCTCCGGTCGTCACGATCATGGGCCATGTCGACCACGGCAAGACGACGCTCCTCGATGCGATTCGCCAAACGTCGGTCGTCGAGACCGAGGCCGGCGGGATCACACAGCACATCGGCGCGTACCAGGCCGACCACGACGGTCGCAAGATCACCTTCCTCGACACGCCGGGCCACGAGGCGTTCACCGCGATGCGCGCCCGTGGTGCCAAGGTCACCGACATCGCCGTGCTCGTCGTCGCCGCCGACGACGGAGTCATGCCGCAGACGAAGGAATCCATTTCTCACGCGCGCGCGGCCGAGGTGCCGATCGTCGTCGCCGTGAACAAGATCGACCTGCCGGCCGCGAATCCCGACCGCGTCAAGAGCGAGCTCGCGTCGGAGGAGCTGCAGCCCGAGGAGTGGGGTGGCAGCACTCAGTACTCGGAGGTCTCGGCCAAGCAGGGCCAGAACCTCGACGACCTGCTCGAGCGCATCCTCCTCGTCGCCGACGCCGAGCTCGAGCTGAAGGCCAACCCGCACGTCGAGGCTTCCGGCCCGATCATCGAGTCGCGCCTCGACATCGGTCGCGGCCCGGTCGCGACGATGCTCGTCCATCGCGGGACGCTCAAGGTCGGCGACGCGATCGTCGCCGGCGACGCGTGGGGGAAGGTCCGGGCGCTCTACAACTACCGCGGCGAGAAGATCCGCGAGGCCGGCCCGGGCGACCCGGTCGAGATCCTCGGCTTCGACAAGCCGCCGGCTGCCGGCGAGCACGCGCGCGTCGTCGAGAACGAGCGCGCGGCGCGCCAATCGGCACAGACGCGCGGCGAGCGTCTGCGCCGTGAACAGCTGGCGCAGCAGACCCGCCGCCGGATGCGGCTCGAGGACGTCTTCAACCGGCTCCAGGAGGGCGAGGCGCAGGATCTCAACCTCGTGCTGAAGGGCGACGTCGTCGGTTCCGTCGAGGCGGCCGTCGGCGAGCTCGAGAAGATCGAGCACCCCGAGGTCCGCGTGAACGTGATCCACAAGGGAGTCGGCGGGATCACCGAGGGCGACGTCATGCTCGCGTCCGCGTCGAGCGCGATGATCGTCGGCTTCAACGTCCGCCCGAATGCCGAGGCGCGCGCGCTCGCCGACCGCGAGGGCGTCGAGATCCGCACCTACCGCGTGATCTACCAGCTCACCGAGGACATCGAGCAGGCGCTCGTCGGCATGCTGAAGCCGACGGAGGTCGAGGAGACGATCGGCGAGGCCGAGGTCCGCGCCCTGTTCCGCGTCTCGCGGCTCGGGACGATCGCCGGCTGCTACGTGACGAACGGCGTCGTGCGCCGCAACGGCCAGGTCCGCGTGGTTCGCGACGGGACGGTCGTCCAGGAGTCGACGATCGCCGATCTCAAGCGCTTCAAGGACGACGTCCGCGAGGTGCAGGAGGGCTTCGAGTGCGGCATCCGGCTCGACGGCTTCAACGACGTCAAGGAAGGCGACGTCCTCGAGGTCTACGAGACGCGCCAGGTCGAGCGCACCGACCTCTCGACGCCGGCTCCGGCCACGCCCGCAGCGACCACCTGACCCCCCAGCGGCCGGCGGTGCGGGTGCAAACTCGGCGCTGAGTCGGCACGGATTCGCGCGTCCTGCAGCGTTACGCTCCAGCCGGGTGGCGGGTGGAAACCCCCGATTCCCCACCCAGGGAGGGGAATGCGCTCTAGCGGCCGCGCGTGAGCCGGAGCACCCAGAGCCCGCTGTTCATATCGGATGCGAGCACGTAGTCCTTCGTGGGAAACACACCCCACACGAACGGGCAAGGGCCGCTGCCGTTCCCGCAGGTGTCGCCCTCGGGGTCGGGCGTCGCGGACGGCAAGAAGCGCGCCACGATCCGGGGGCGCGCCGGCCGCGAGATGTCCGCGACCACGACCCCGTGTCGGTACCACGAGAAGAACGCGTGGTCGCCGAGCACCTTCGGGTCGTGCACGCTGTGCGCGTAGTACGGCACGTGCGGCTTCGGCGCGGCGTCCGCCGCGGGCAGGTGGATCTCCGACAGCAACGCCGGTCTCCGCGGGTTCGAGACGTCGTAGATGCTCGGCCGCCCGAGCACCGTCTCGTGGGTCTCGATCAGCAGGCGGCCGGCCCGGAAGAGCGCCGACGAGTGCGCGTCTCCTTGTGCCTCTCCTGCCCGTGCACGCGTGCGGCCGAGATAGAGCGGCCGCGCCGGGTTCGAGATGTCGAGGATGACCGTGCCCAGGTCCCAGTGGGAGAGATACGCCCGCTTGGCAGCGTCGTCCGTGATCACCGAGTGGACGAGGTTGGCCGGGTAGACCCCGCGGCCGTCGTTCGGGTGGATGCCGAGCGCCTTCCACGAGCCCCACGAGCCGACCTGCTTCGGATGCCGCGGATCGGTGACGTCGAAGATGCGGAAGTCGGGCAATCCCGGCGTCTTCGCGGTCCGCGTCTTCGGGTCGTAGTCCGGCGACGACAGGAGCTCGGAGCGCACGATCGCGGTGTAGACCCAGAGCCGCCCTCGCGCGTTCTCGAGCCAGATCTCGTGCGAGCCCCGCACGCCCTCCGTGCGCACGAGTGCGAGGCGCTTCGGGGTCCGCGGATCGGTGAGGTCGTAGAGCGCGAAGCCGCGGAAGGCGGATTCGTTGCAGTGCTGAACGCTCGTGACGGCGATCGTGCCTCTGAAGGACGCGGTTCGAGCCTCGCGCACGATCGTCTTCTCGGTCCACGTCCCGCGCAGCTCGGGCTCGCGTGCTGCGTCGGCGAACGTCGCAACGTGCTCCGGTCGGCTCGGCCTGGTGAGGTCGATGACGCGCACGCCGGTGCCCGGGCAGTCCTCGCCGTGCCAGCTGGAGAGATACGCCGTGCGGCCGTGCGCGAACACGTCGGCGTGGTATCCGCCACCCGGATTGATGTTCGCGAGCACGCGCAGGCCGGTGACCTTCGGCTTCGACGCGAACAGCAGGTCGAGCGAGCTCGCGATCTGAGGCGACGCCGCAGATCCGTAGGCGTGCACGCTGCACGCGAGCGCTCCAGCCGCACCCAGTCCGAGCGCGAGCGCGGCCGTCACGACGAGCGTCCGAACGAGCCTCATCAAACCTCCCGCGATGCCCTACCGCTTGAATAGGACCGGATGAGCACCGGGTTTGTTGGCATCCTGTCCGTCGAGCTTCACTTTCCAGAGAGCGGCTCGCTCAAGGGCAAGCGAAAGTTCGTCAAGTCGGCCAAGGCCCAGCTCCAGCACCGGTTCGGCGCCGCGGTCGCCGAGGTCGATCACCACGATCTCTGGCAGCGGTCGCGGCTGATGCTCGCGTGCGTCGCGCGCGACCCGCGCGAAGTCGAGCGGCTGCTCGACGACGCCGAGCGCTACCTGTCCGGGCAGGAGTACGAGCTGGTCTCCACCGAGCGCGAGGTCGTGGCGCCCGGTGACTGAGCGGATGCGGCGCGTGAACGAGTCGGTCCGGCAGGTGCTCTCAGAGGCCGTGGGCGAGCTGAAGGACCCGCGCATCGGCTTCGTGACCGTTACGGGCGTGCAGACGTCGTCCGACCTGCGCCATGCCAAGGTGTTCGTCAGCGTTCTCGGCTCCGAGCGCAAGCGCGAGGCAACGCTCGCCGGGCTCTCGGCTGCCCACGGCGTGCTGCAGAGCCGGCTGGCCGACGAGCTGCGGATGAAGCGGACGCCGACGCTGGCATTCGAATACGACCCGAGCGTGGAGCGCGGGGTCAGAATGTCCCAGCTGATCGATGAGCTCGCTCCCGACGACAACGCCGGCCGCTGATCGTTTCGCCGTCGCGGATGCCCTCCGCGACCACGAACGATTCATCGTGACGACCCACGAGAACCCCGACGGCGACGCGCTCGGATCGCTGCTCGCGTCCAAGCTCGCCCTCGAACAACTCGGCAAGGACGTGGTCACGTACCTCGGCGGCGAGGCGCCGCTGCCCGCGGAATACGGCTTCATGCCGCTCGGCGACCTCGGTCGCCGCTTGCCCGAGGACGCGAGCACCCGGGTGCTGTTCGCGGTCGACTGCGCCAACGAGAGCCGGATCGGGCCCGACCCGGAGGTGCTCGTCAGCGCTCCGCTGGTCGTGAACGTCGACCACCATCACGACAACACGCGCTTCGGAAGCGTGAACCTCGTCGTTCCCGACGCCTCCTCGACCGGCGAGGTGCTCCGCGACGTCTTCCGCGACCTCGACGTCCGCCTCACGCCCGAGATCGCCGAGGCGCTCTACATCGCCCTCGTGACGGACACCGGGCGCTTCCAGTACCGCAACACGACCTCGAAGGCGTTGCGCCTCGCGGCCGAGCTCGTCGACGCCGGCGCGGACGTGCACCGGGTCTTCGAGGGCGTTTACGAGTCGGTCCAGTTCGCCAAGCTCAAGTTGCTCGCACGGGCGCTGGAGCGGGCGCAGATCTACGAGGGCGGGCGGCTGGTCGTCTCGTATCTGCTCCGCACGGACTTCCACGACGTGGGCGCCGCGGAGCCGTATTCCGAGGGCATCATCGACTACCTCCGCGCGGTCGAGGGCGCGGACATGGCCGCTCTCATCCGCGAGCCGCCGCGAGACACCGGCCCGACTCACCGCGTCAGCCTGCGTGCGTCGACCGATGAGATCGACGTCTCGGCGATCGCGCGCGCGTCTGGGGCCGGCGGCGGGCACCGTCAGGCTGCCGGCTTCTCGTCCGACGAGAGCGTCGACGAGATCATCGAGTTCCTGCGCCGCGAGTTCGCGGCCGCGGCTGTGTCGTAGTGCCGCCTCGCGCGCTCTCGCCGAGCGGGATCGTGCTCCTCGACAAGCCGGCCGGGCCGTCGTCGTTCGCGCTCGTCCGCGACCTCCGTCGGCGGACGGGAGCACGTACCGGCCATGCGGGAACCCTCGACCCGTTCGCGACAGGCTTGCTGCTCTTGTTGTCCGGTAAGGCAACTAAGCTTGCGTCATGCTTCGTGGGCCTCGACAAGCGCTACCTCACGGACGTCGACCTGTCGTCGCGGACGACGACCGGGGACCCCGAGGGCCGGCCGGGCGAGCGGCACGAGCCGCCGTCCCCGGCTGCCCTGCACGAGGCGCTCGCGGGCCTCCGCGGCGAAGTTCAGCTGCCGATCCCGGCCGCCTCGGCGGTCAAGATCGGCGGCGAGCGGGCGTACCGGCTGGCCCGGCGCGGCGTCGTCGTCGAGATGCCGCTCCGGCGCTCGCGGGTGCACTCGCTCGACGTCATCGCGTATAGAGACGGCATCGCCACACTCGACCTGCGGGTCAGCTCGGGCACGTACGTGCGGGCGATCGCCGACGCCCTCGGCGGCCATTGCGCGACGCTGCGCCGCACGGAGGTGGGGCCGTTCCGGGTCGAGGAGGCCGACCCCGAGCGGCTCATGCCGCCCGACGAGGCGCTCGCAAGAATCGGCCTGCGGGCCGGAGCCGATCACCCGTGAGGGTGGCGAGGACGGCGGGGGAGGTCGAGCGCGTCCCGCGAGCGGTCGCCATCGGCACCTTCGACGGCGTCCACCAGGGCCATCGCCGGGTGCTCGACGCACTCGTCGCGGACGGGCGGCGGCCGACGGTGATCACGTTCGATCCGCACCCGCGGACCATCCTCACGGGCAACCAGGTCGAGCTGCTGGCATCGGTCGAGCGACGCCTGCAGCTGTTCGCCGCGCTCGGCATCGAGGAGGTGCTCCTGCTCGAGTTCACGCTCGAGTTGGCCGCCCTCGAGGCGCGGACATTTGCGCTCGAGCACCTCGCCTCGATGGGAGCGGAGGTCGTGGTGGCCGGATCGGGCTTTCGCTTCGGACGCCGAGCCGAGGGCGATCTGGCGCTGCTCGAGGCCCTCGGTTTCGAGACGCGGGCGGTCCCGCTCGTCGAGGGCATCTCCTCGACGCACGTCCGTCAGCTGCTGCGCGCCGGCGAGGTGCAGCGAGCCGCGAGGCTCCTCGGGCGGCCCGCCGAGGTCGAGGGAACCGTGGTGGCCGGCGACGCTCGCGGAGGCACGCTCGGGTTCCCGACCGCGAACCTCGCCGTCGCGGCCAATCTGATCGTGCCGGCGTTCGGGATCTACGCAGGCGCGGTGGGCGAGCATCGCGCGGCGATCTCGATCGGGGTCAACCCGCACTACGGCGGCCGCGAGCGCCGTGTCGAAGCGTTCCTGCTCGACTTCGCGGGCGACCTCTACGGGCAGCGGCTGATCGTCGAGCTGTGGAGCTACCTCCGCGAGGAGCGCGCGTTTGCGAGCGAGGCGGAGCTCGTCGAGCAGATAGCGCGCGACGTCGACGAGACACGAGCCGCCGAGCGGCCGAGGAGCGCTGTCAGACCGAGGTAGGTAATGCCACGAGACCGCAAGTTCGCGCGCGTTCCCGACTCTACCCCGGTATGGCGGGATCGCGGGCGACCCGGATCTCCAACGTCGTGAACGTGAGATGTCTCGGCTGCGACGAGCTGTACGCGAAGCCGCTCGGCGGAGGCACTGTCCGTGCCAACCCCGGCTGCCCCGAGTGCGGCTACGTCGGCTGGGTCCTCGCTCCCGGGCTCGCTACGAACGCATCCGCGCCTGACCGCTCCTACGAGGATCACCCGCGCCGCCGGTCGGCGTAATCGCGCTGACACCGCCGAAGTAGTGGTGCTGTGCCGGCCACACGCGGACCGCCCAGCCCGCGTCCGCGAGCGCGTGCTCCACCGTCTCGTCGAATCCGGGCTCGAGCTGCACCGTCGCGCCGGCGGGGTGCAGCCGCGGGCGCGCGACCGCCTCGTCGACGGGCAGCCCTTCGTCGAGAACTCCCGCGAGCACTTGCACGAGAGCGCTTCGCAGCCGGGTGCCGCCGGCCGCGCCGGCTGCGATGACGACGTCGCCGGATTCCGCGCCCAGCGCAATCGTCGGCGCCATCATGCTCGCCATCCGGTCGCCCGGCTCCAGCGCTCCTCGAAGCAGGTCGGTCTCTCCGAGCATGCTGTTGAGGTGCAGGTCGAAGCCGGGGACGAAGTCGCCCGACCCGAGCCCGAGGCTGGTGGTCAGCACGCAGACGCTCCCCTCGGGGTCGACCACGGTCACGTTCGTCGTGTGGCCGTCACCCGCACCCGCGCCTCTAAGCGCCCCGACGAGTGCGAGCGCGCGATCGCCAGGCGGCGCCCCGCGCAAGGGCGAGAGCCGCCTGAGCGGCTCTGCGATGGGCGCCAGGCCGGGGCGCGTAAGCACGCGCACCCGCGAGTAGGAAACGCCGACGGGCTCGCTCCAGCGCGCCTCGTACGAGGCGAGGTCGTCCCTCGTCACGAGCCCGCCACGGGCGCCGACGAGCTCCAGGAGGCCCTCGGCGATCGTCCCGTCGTAGGCCGACCGCGGCCCCTCGTCGGCGAGCACCTGGAGCGCGCGAGCGAGACCGGGCTGGTCGAGGCGATCGCCGGTCTCGAGCAGGCGCCCGCCCGGCGCATAGATGTCGGCGCCCTCGTTCATCGTCATCACCGGCGCGAGCATCTCGAGGCAAGCGGCATGCGCCGGAGGCATCGTCACTCCCGTCCGGGCGAGGGCGAGAGCGGGCTCGCACAGCCGAGACCACGGGAGCCTCCCGAACCGGCTCCAGAGCGCGTCGAGCCCGGCGGGCACGCCGGGGACCCCGCACGATGCCGGGCCGACCGCGTAGTGGACGAGCTCGGTGCCGAACGGGACCTGGAGCTCGACCAGCTCGGCCGTCTTCGGCGGCGCCCCGAGCCCGGGCACCGCGACGAAGCAATCGAGGTTCTCGATGGCTCCGGTTGCGGCGTCGCGGTACAGAGCATGCCCGCCGCCGAGGAACCCGGTCATCACCGTCTCGGCCACGCACGACGCGAGGCAGGCCGCGACGGCGGCGTCGGCCGCGCTACCGCCGTCGGCGAGGATCTCGGCGCCGGCGTCCGCGGTCGCGGGATGGCCGGCAGCGATGCCCGTCCTCATGGCCGCGGGATGGTACTCGGGGCCGGCCCGAACGCGGCAAAACGCTTGGTACCCTGTCCGGCGGCCGCAGCCGCGGCCGTGCGCGTCCTTCCTTGCGCGCCGAGCGGCGACTGCGGCGTCCGTCTACCGAGGAGGTCATGTTGACCCTCACCAAGGAAGAGAAGCAGCAGGCGATCGGGAAGCACGGCCGGAACGAGTCCGATACCGGCTCCACCCAGGTGCAGGTCGCGATGCTCACGCAGCGCATCAACCAGCTGACCGAGCACCTCCGCCGGCACCCCAAGGATCACTACTCGCGCCGCGGGCTGCTCAAGCTCGTCGGGCGGCGCCGGCGCTTCCTCAACTACCTGCAACGCAAGGATCTGGAGGGCTACAGAGCCCTGATCAAGGAGCTGGGCCTCAGGCGATAACCCGGGGCGCAGCGAGAGGGGGTGGAAGTTTGAGCGAGCCCGCCGGAGACCGCGGCGCCGGGTTGGTTCAAACCTCCACCCTCGCGACAGAGAGGAGTGGAGAACCCACATGAGCATTGCACTTGAACGTCCTGCGACGGTCGGCGTGACCGTCGGCGGGAAGGAGATCAGCTTCGAGAGCGGCAAGCTCGCGAAGCAGGCTGACGGCGCCGTCGTCGTCCGCTCGGGCGACACGATGGTGCTGGCGACCGCTGTTGGGCGGACGGAGCCGCGCGAGGGCGCGGACTTCTTCCCCCTGACCGTCGACGTCGAGGAGCGCATGTACGCGGCCGGGAAGATCCCCGGCGGCTTCTTCAAGCGCGAGGGGCGCCCGACGGAGCGCGCGATCCTGACCGCGCGGATGATCGACCGCCCGATCCGGCCGCTCTGGCCGAGCGGGTTCCGCAACGAGGTGCAGGTGATCGGGACGGTGCTCTCGGCCGACCTCGTCACGCCGCACGACATTCTCTGCATCAACGGCGCCTCTGCGGCGCTGATGATCTCGTCGCTCCCGTTCCTCGGGCCGGTGGGCGCGGTGCGAATCGCAGAGATCGACGGCGAGTTCGTCGTCAACCCGACACTGCAGGAGATGGAGGACGAGGCGACGCTCGACCTGATCGTCGTCGGCACGCGCGACAGCATCACGATGGTCGAGGCCGGCGCGGGCCAGATCCCCGAGGACCGGCTGCTCGAGGCGCTCGATCTCGCCCAGCAGGAAATCGCGAACATCTGCGAGGCGCAGGAGGACCTCCGCCGGCAGGTGGGCAAGGCCAAGTGGCTCGACGACGAAGTCACGAGCGAGATCGAGTCGCAGCACGGCGACCGGATCCGCGACCGCCTGCGCACCGAGGGCCTGCGCGAGGGGGGCGCCGTCGCGGACGACCTTCAGGAGGAGCTCTGCCCGGAGCTGACGATGGACTCGACGGAGGAGGACATCCTCCGGCACGTGCAGGTACGGGCCAGCCTGAACCTGCTGCTCGAGCGGTATCGCCTCGAGGTCGTCAAGGAGCCTGTGCGGCAGCAGTTCGAGGACGATCTGCGGGCGCTGACGGAGGCGGAACAGGACTCGAAGGAGCTCAAGTCCGCGAAGCGCCAGCTCCTCTTCGAGCGGATCATCGACGAGGCCGACCTGCCCTTCCCGGTTGGTCCGGCGACCGTCGACGGCGACACGCCGCAGGTCAAGGACTCGCTGACGAGGCAGTTCGTCAAGAAGGCGGCGGAGTCGATCTACAAGGAGCTCGTCCGGCAGAAGATCGCCGTCGAGAAGCGCCGCCCGGACGGGCGGAGCGAGGAGGAGATCCGGCCGATCACGTGCGAGGTCGGTGTCTCGCCGCGCACGCACGGCTCCGCGCTCTTCACGCGCGGGCAGACGCAGATCATGAGCCTGCTGACGCTCGGCACGGCGAAGGAGGGCCAGCGGATCGACGATCTCTCGCTCGAGAAGGACCGTCGCTTCATGCACCACTACAACTTCCCGCCGTACTCGGTGGGCGAGACGGGCTTCATGCGCGGGCCCAAGCGCCGCGACATCGGCCACGGCGCGCTCGCGCAGCGGGCGCTCGAGGCGGTGATCCCGTCGGCCGACGAGTTCCCGTACACGATCCGGATCGTGTCCGAGACGCTCGAGTCGAACGGGTCGTCGTCGATGGGCTCGGTGTGCGGGTCGACGCTGTCGCTGATGGACGCCGGCGTCCCGATCGCGGCGCCGGTCTCCGGCATCGCCATGGGCCTCGTCAAGGAGGGCGACGACTACGTGATCCTGACCGACATCCAGGGCGCGGAGGACCACCTCGGCGACATGGACTTCAAGGTCGCCGGCACGCGCGACGGCGTGACCGCCTTGCAGATGGACATCAAGATCACCGGCGTCACCCGCGAGATCATGAGCGACGCGCTCGAGCAGGCGAAGCGGGCGCGCGAGTTCATCCTCGACCGGATGCTCGAGGCGATCCCCGAGACGCGGACCGAGCTCGCAGAGCACGCGCCGCGGATCTCGTCGGTCAAGATCGACCCGGAGCAGATCGGCATGGTGATCGGCAAGGGCGGCGAGACGATCCGCGCGCTCGAGGCCGACCACGAGGTGCAGATCGACATCGAGGAGGACGGCACGATCCTCATCTACGCGACCGAGGGCACGAACGCGAACAACGCGATCGCGGAGATCGAGTCGATGACCAAGGAGCCCGAGCCCGGCGACACCTACACGGGCAAGGTCGTGAAGACGACCGACTTCGGCGCGTTCGTCGAGCTGAAGAAGGGCACCGACGGTCTGCTGCACGTCTCGAACGTCGGCCCGGGCCGGGTCGCGCACATCGAGGACGTGATCACGCGCGGCGACGTGCTCGACGTGGTCGTCCAGGAGGTCGACAAGCAGCGCGGCCGGATCGGGCTGAAGCTCGTGGCGAAGCACGAGAACGGGTCGCTCGTCCAGCCCGAGGAGCTGATCGAGCGGGCCAAGAACGCCCCTCCGCGCGAGCCGCGCGAGGAGCGACCGCGTCGCGACGGCGAGCGGCGCGGCGGCCGCGACCGCGGCCGCGGCGGACGCGACCGCGGCTAGCCGACCGGATCGTAAGGGTGGAGGCCGCCGCGCGGCCTCCACCGGGTCCCCGGACGCCCGACACGAAGACGCCCCGATGCGACCTCGGGGCGGCCGGACGCGGGGATACGATCCGGCGCGTGCAGAACTACGTCCTGTCCGAGCTCGACTCGGGCCAGCGCGTGATCACCGAGCATGTCGAGAGCGTGCGGTCGGTCGCGCTCGGCTTCTGGATCGCCGCGGGCGCCCGCGACGAGCCCGACGCCAAGGCCGGGATCACGCACTTCATCGAACACCTGCTGTTCAAGGGATCGCAGGGCTACACGGCCCGCGACGTGGCCGAGATCTTCGACGGGCTCGGCGGCGAGCTCAACGCAGCCACCTCACGGGAGCACACAGTGGTCTACGCGCGCGTCACGGACCGGCACCTCGAGACGGCGCTCGACGTCATGACCGACATGGTCTACGCGCCGCTCTTCGCCGAGCTCGACGCCGAGCGCGAGGTCGTGCTCGAGGAGATCGCGATGTACGAGGACACGCCGCAGGAGCTCGTGCACGACCTGCTCTCGCAGGCCGTCTTCGGCGGCGATCCCCTCGGGCGGCCCGTGATCGGGACGGCCGACGTGATCTCGACGCTGACCCGACGCTCGATCGCCTCGTACCACCGGGCGATGTTCGTCGCCGGCAGCATCGTCCTGGCGGCCGCGGGCAACGTCGACCACGACCGCCTCGTGTCGCTCCTCGCCGCCGCCGAGGCGAAGCAGGCCGAACCGCCGAGCCGCACCCGCCGGGTCCGCTCGCCGCTCGTCAAGGCGCCGCCGCCGGGGCTCCGTTTCGCCCGCAAGGACACGGAGCAGTACCACGTCTGCGTCGCCGCGCCGGGGATCGCGCGCTCCGACCGGCGCCGCTTCGCAGCCTCGCTCCTGGACGCGATCCTCGGCGGCTCCGCGTCGTCACGCTTGTTCCAGGAGATCCGCGAGAACCGCGGCATGGCGTACGCCGTGTACAGCTTCGCGTCCCAGTACACGGACACGGGTCTCGTCGGTTACTACGTCGGCACCCGCGAGGAGAACCTCGCCGCCTGCCTCGAGATCGCCAACGCGGAGGTCGCCGACATTGCCGCCGGCCATCTGCGGCCGAACGAGCTCGAGCGGGCGAAGGAGAACCTGAAGGGCCGAATCGTCCTGTCGATGGAGGCGACGTCGAACCGCATGAGCCGGCTCGGCAAGTCCCTGATCACGGACACCGAGCTCCTCTCGCTCGACCGCATCATGGCCGAGATCGACGCCGTGGAGCCGGAGAACGTGGCCGAGCTCGCCGAGCTGCTGCTGGCGCCGGAGAAGCTGTCGGCGGCGGGGATCGGGCCCGACGAGGAGCGCTTCCTCTCCGCCGTGGCGCCGGTCAATCCCGCGCTCGTCCCGGCCGCCGCGTGAAGGTTGCTCTCCTCGGGTATCGCGGCAAAGTCGGTCGCGTCCTGCTGCCGGCGCTCGAGGCGGCCGGGCACGAGGTCGTCCCGATCGGGAGGGAGGACCGGATCGAGCTCGCCGGCACCGACGTGGCGATCAACTTCACGAGGCCCGACGCGGTGTACACGACGGTTCGCCTCTGCCTCGAGCAGGACGTGCCGTCGATCATCGG
>DATFQE010000269.1:0-9113 GCA_035264445.1 Gaiellaceae bacterium
ACCCAGATGACCGGCTCGGCCGGCGAGACCACGCGTGCGGGCATGGCTCCGACCGGGCCGCCGCCCTTCCAGTACCGGAGGACGAGCGTCTCGGCATGCTGCCACGCGGGCACCTAGAGCAGCTCTCGCACGTCGTCGAGCCGGACGGTTCCTGGCGCTGGAAGGACGAGGACGAGCTGGAGACGGCAGTTCGGGTGGACTTCTTCACGCCGCCGGAGGCCGAGGCGATCCGCGGGGAGGGTGAGGCGGTCGTCGCCGAGTGGCCGTTCCCCACGGGGTGGGAGGACTGGCGGGCGGATCCGACCTGGCCGCTTCCGACTCTTCCAGCCGACTGGGACCGGACCGACTAGCCGTGTCCGGGGTCAGACCCTGGACGTGGCCAACGGAGACGGTGATCTCGCTTTGGCTCACGGGTTTCCGAGAGCGGGACACGTTCGCTTCAGGCGTGTCTGGGGTCAGACCCCGGCCGTGGCCGTTCGGGCTAGGCGGGCGCCGCGGTGGCGCGGTTCTGGAAGACGTTGTCCAGGGCTGCTCGCCGGCCGACCGCCAGCGCGCCCGTCAGCACCGCGGCCTCGCCCAGCGACGAAACCTCGACGCGCGGGGGATATGGGAGCCACTCGCGCAGCCGTTCGCGCACGGGCTCGAGCAGAAGGTCGCCGTTGGTTCCCAGCCCGCCGCCGAGGACGACCAGGGCCACGTCGGCGACCGCGGCGATCGGGACGACGTGCAGGGCGATCCGGCGCGCCTCCTCGTCGACGATCCGCCGCGCCAGCGCGTCGCCCGCGCGGGCCGCGCCGAAGACGTCCCGCGGGTCGAATGGAGCCGCGACCGCTGTCGCGCCGTCGAACGACGATGCCAGCCCGCGGGCCACGTCCGAGAGCGCACCGGCGCAGGGGTCGATGTCGCCGTTGGCGGATCCGGCCGAGACGAGGTCGACCTCCCCGGCGGCGCCGTTGTGGCCCCGGTGGACCTCCCCGCCCAGAATCAGCCCCGCGCCGAGCCCCGTGCCGATGGACAGGAAGACGAAGTCGGAGAGCCCGCGCGCCACACCCAGCCACTGCTCGCCCACCGCAGCGAGGTTCGTGTCGTTGTCGACGATGACCGGGACGCCGAGCCGCTCCGCGGCCGCGTCGGCGAAGTGCATCCCGTCGAGGCCCTCGACGCTGGTCAGTCCCACGACGCCCGTCGCCGTGTCGACGACCGCGGGGACGCCGACCACCGCGGTGTCGATCAACGAGGCGGCCAACCCCGTCGAGTCGGCGAGCGAATCGCGCAGCGCGCCGAACGCTTCAAGGACCGCAGCCGCGTCCGCGCCGACCAGCTCTACGTCCTGGCGCGCCCGAACCTCGCCGCCGAGATCGCAGATCGCCCCGCGGAGGAAGCGGGCGCCGAGGTCGAGCCCGAGGACGAGCGCCGCTTCAGGCACCGGCTCGAAGAAAAGGGCGCCGTACCGAGGCCCGCCCGGGTCGTCCGCCGCCTCCCGCACGAGCCCCGCGTCGAGCAGCGACTGCAAGGCTTGCGAGACGGTCGGCTTCGAGATCCCGACGCGGCGCGAGATCTCGGCCCTCGAGACGGGAGCGCCGTCGCGGATGGCGTCGAGGACGGTGCGCTCGTTGAGGTCCTTCAGCAGCGGCGGAGTTGCCCGTGGAGACGCCATCTCGTCAAGAAGTCTAACCGAAAGGCGTCGAACCGCCTATGACTTGACTTACGATCCGCTGCAGGCGTAGTGTCCTCGTTCGGAAAGTTAACTAACCCGTCGGGAGGGATTCCCGGACCATCCCCTCAGGAGGGATTCCATGAGACGTGTGACGACGGCAGTCGTCCTCTCCGCAGCCGCCGTTCTTGCCCTCGTGCTCGCCGGCGTCGCATCCAGCTCGAAACCAGGCGCGAAGGCGCCGGCCGGCGGGACCAAGGCTTCGGCGACCACCCTGACCGTCTGGGTCGGGTGGAGCGCCCGCGAGCTCAAGGAGTTCAAGAAGGTCGTCGCCGAGTACGACAAGAAGAACTCCGACGTCGACGTCAAAGTCGTCGGCTCGATCAACGACGACAAGATCGTCGCGTCGCTCCGCGCCGGCCAGACCGCCGACGTGATCAGCTCGTTCACGTCGCAGAACGTCGGTGTGTTCTGCAAGCGCGGCGCGTGGGCCGATCTGAAGCCGTACCTCGACAAGGACAAGGTCGACCTGAACCAGTTCCCGGCGTCGACACGCCAGTACACCGAGTACAAGGGCTATCGCTGCGCCCTGCCGCTCTTGGCCGACGTGTACGGCTTCTACTACAACAAGAAGCTGCTGGCAGCCGCCGGCCTCAAGGGCCCGCCGAAGACGTTCGCCCAGCTGACCGCGTACGCGAAGAAGCTGACGAAGAAGAAGGCGAACGGCTCGTTGGACGTCGTCGGCTTCGTCCCGACGTTCGGCTTCTACCAGAACACGGCGGGGGCCTATCAGCCGCTCGTGGGCGCAAAGTACTTCGACGGCTCCGGCAAGTCGGCGCTCGGCAAGGACGCCAACTGGCAGAAGCTGTTGAAGTGGCAGAAGGGCTTGATCGACTGGTACGGCCACGGCAAGCTCGTGAAATGGCAGGCGGGCGCCGGTGACGAGTTCTCCGCCTCCCACGCGTTCGAGCGCGGGAAGCTGGCGATGATGATGGACGGCGAGTGGCGAGTCGCGTTCGTCGCGGCCGAGCACCCCGACCTTCGCTACGGCACGGCTCCGATGCCGGTCATGGGCGCGGGCACGTACGGCGCCGGCTACATCAACGGCACCATCATCGGCATCCCCGAGCGGGGCAAGAACCGCGACGAGGCCTGGAAGCTCGTCAAGTACCTGACGACGAACGACCACGCGCTCGCCACGTTCTCGAACGGGATCCGGAACGTTCCGTCGACCCGGACGTCGGCCCAGTCGAAGGAACTGAAGCCGGACAAGAACTTCGCGGTGTTCACGAAGATCTTCACGCACCCGAAGTCGGCGACGATCCCGATCACGCCGCTCGGCGCGGCGCACCTCGACACCTTCCAGTCCTTCCTGGCGAAATGGCAGTCGGGGAAGATCAGCGACCTCGCCGGCGGCCTCAAGAAAGTCGACGAGCAGATCGACGCGAAGATGAAGCGCGCCGGAGGCGGCCCTCCGTGATCTCGGAGTCTGCAGCCGGGGCGGTTTCGGCCGCCCCGGCCGCAGCGCTGGCACGCCGGCGGGCGAAGCGGCGGGCGACCTGGCGCAGGCGCGGCGTCGTCCTGCTCTTCCTCAGCCCCTGGATCGTGGGCTTCTCCGTCTTCTTCGGCTATCCGCTCGTGATGAGCGCCTACCTCTCCTTCACCACCTACGACCTCCTCAGCTCGCCGCAGTGGGTCGGCCTCGGGAACTACCGCTACCTGTTCAGAGACGACCCGGAGATCTGGACGGCCGTGAAGAACACGCTCTGGCTCGTCGCCGTCCTCGTCCCGCTGCAGGTGCTGTTCGCATTCGGCGTGGCGACGATGCTCGCCCGTGCGAAGACCGGGGTCGGCTTCTTCCGTACCGTCTTCTATCTGCCGGCGCTCGTGCCGCCCGTGGCCGCCACGCTCGGCTTCGTCTACATCCTCAACCCGGCGACCGGGCCGGTGAACACGATCCTCGACAAGCTGGGAATCGACGGGCCGCTCTGGTTCAACGACCCGGCCTGGGCGAAACCGTCGCTGACGCTGCTCGGGATCTGGGGGATCGGCAACACGATGGTGATCTTCCTGGCCGCGATCCTCGACGTCCCGCGCCACCTGGCCGAATCGGCCGAGCTCGACGGCGCCGGGCCCTTCAGACGGATGCGCTGGGTGACGCTGCCGACGATCAGCCCCGTGATCCTCTTCTCGGTCGTGATCGGCGTGATCGCGGCGATGCAGTACTTCACGCAGGCGTACGTGGCCGCGGCCGTCGCCGCGGGCCAGGCGTCACAGGCGGGGTCCGTGAGCACGCTCGAGCTGGGCTATCCCGAGGGCTCGACGATGTTCTACCCGATCCTCCTCTACTACAACGGGTTCCGCTTCTTCCAGATGGGCTACGCATCCGCGATGGCGATGCTGATGCTCGGTGTCGCCTTCCTGCTGACGCTGTTGATCCTCGGCCAGTCGCGCCGCTGGGTGCACTACCAGGGGGCGGCGCGGTGAGCGCGACCACCGTGGCGCCCGCCGCCCGCCGCAAGCCGCCGGCGGCCGTGCGCCGCCGCCGGTTCCTGGTCGCGGTCGCCGATCACAGTCTCCTGATCGCCGCTGCCGCGCTGTTCCTGGTGCCCGTCGTCTTCATCGTGCTGACGTCGCTGATGACGACGAAGCAGGCCCTCTCGCCGCGCCTGTGGCCCGAGCCGTTCGCCTGGGGCAACTTCGTCGACGTCTTCCACAAGGCACCGCTGTGGCACTGGGCGTTCAACTCGTTCGTCTACGCCGGCCTCGGGACGCTCGGGCTGCTGGTCTCCAGCATCCCCGTCGCCTACGCCTTCTCGCGCCTGCGCTGGCGCGGGCGGGACGGGGTCTTCCTGATCGTGCTGGTCGCGCTGATGCTGCCGCCGCAGGTCACGGTCGTCCCGCTCTACGTGATGTGGGCGAAGCTCGACCTCGTCGGCTCCCTCTGGCCGCTGATCATCCCGAACTGGTTCGGCGACGCGTTCGCGATCTTCCTCCTGCGCCAGTTCTTCCTGACGATCCCGCAGGAGTACATCGACGCGGCCCGCGTGGACGGCTGCGGTGAAATCCGCATCCTTCTGACCGTCGTCCTCCGCCTGGCAAAGCCCGCGATCGCGGCGGTGGCGCTCTTCTCGATCCTCTACACCTGGAACGACTTCTTCCTACCGCTCCTGTACCTGTCGGACAACCCGGACAACTGGGTCGCCTCGATCGGGCTCTCGCAGTTCCGCTCGCTCCACCAGGTGCAGTGGAACCTCGTGATGGCGGCGACGCTGCTCGTAATGCTGCCGGTGATCATCCTGTTCTTCCTCGCCCAGAAGGCGTTCGTCCAGGGCGTCACGCTGACGGGGGTGAAGGGATGAAGGTCGCGGTCATCGGCGGCGGCTCGACCTACACGCCCGAGCTCGTCTCGGGGCTCTCCCGGGAGCGCGACCGGATCGACGTCCGCGAGCTGGTGTTGCACGACATCGACGCGGAGCGGCGCGAGGTCGTGGGCGGGATGGCGGCGCGGATGCTCGACCGCCAGGGCTTCGACGGCCGCCTCACCGTCACGGAGGACCTCGACCGCGCCGTCGACGGTGCCGACTTCGTCCTGATCCAGATCCGCGTCGGGGGCCAGGAGGCGCGGCTTTCGGACGAGACGCTGCCGCTCGCCTGCGGCTGTATCGGACAGGAGACGACCGGCGCGGGCGGGTTCGGGAAGGCATTGCGCACCGTGCCCGTCGTGCTGGAGATCGCCGAGCGCGTGCGCGAACGGGCCGCCGGCGGAGTGTGGATCGTCGACTTCACGAACCCGGTCGGGATCGTGACGCGCGCGCTCCTCGACGCCGGCCACCGCGCCGTCGGGCTCTGCAACGTCGCGATCAACTTCCAGCGCGACTCGGCCCGGCTGCTGGGGGTCGAGCCCGAGCGGGTGATCGTCGACCAGGTCGGCCTCAACCACCTCACCTGGGTGCGGCGCCTCTGGGTCGACGGCTCCGACGTCCTGCCCGAGCTGATCGCCGAGCACGGTGAGTCGTTCGCCGAGCCGCTCGGCTTCCCGCCCCGGCTCCTGGAAGAACTCGGGGCGGTGCCGTCGTACTACCTGCGCTACTTCTACACCCACGACGCGATACTCGCGGAGCAGCTCGCGGGCGACGCCGTCCCCCGTGCCCAGACGGTGGCCGACATCGAACGCGAGCTGCTCGGCCTGTACCGCGACCCGACTCTCGACGAGAAGCCGCCGCTGCTCGAGCGGCGCGGCGGCGCGTACTACAGCGAGGCCGCCACGGGCTTGGTCTCCTCGCTCGCCTGCGGCGACGGCGTCGTGCATGTGGTGGACATCCGAAACGACGGGACGCTCGAGGGGCTGGCCGACGACGACGTGGTCGAGGTTCCTGCCCGCGTCGACGCGCACGGGACGCATCCAATGCCGCAGACACCGCTCGCGCCGGAGCTGCTCGGGCTCGTGCAGCACGTCGCCGCCTACGAACGTCTCGCCGTGGCGGCGGCGGTGACACGCGATCCCGCGGTCGCCCGCAAGGCGCTCCTCGCCCACCCGCTGATCGGGCAGATCGAGCAGGTCGACGAGCTCGTCGAGCGACTGCTCGCGGCGGGGGTGGCCACGTGAGCCAGGTGGTCCTCGCCGTCGACGGCGGCAACTCGAAGACCGACCTGGCGCTGGTCGGCGCCGACGGCGCGCTCCTCTCCCTCGTCCGCGGGCCGCAGAGCTCGCCGCACCACCTCGGCCTCGACGGCTGCCTCGACGTCCTTTCGTCGCTCCTCGACGACGCGATCTCGCAGGCGGGCGTGCGTTCCGCGAACGGCGCCGTCGCCGACGTCGCGGAGCTGACGATGGCCGGTGTCGACTTCCCGGTGGAGGAACAGCAGGTCGAGGACGCGATCCGGGCCCGCCCGTGGGCGCGGCGCATCACCGTCCGCAACGACACCTTCGCCGTCCTCCGTGCCGGTACCGAGCGTGGCTGGGGAGTCGCCGTCGTCTGCGGCGCCGGGATCAACTGCGTCGGGGTGGCACCCGACGGTCGCCACGCGCGCTTCCCCTCACTCGGCGCGATCACCGGCGACTGGGGCGGCGGCTACGACGTCGGCCTCGAGGCCGTGTGGGCCGCCGCCCGCAGCGAGGACGGCCGCGGGCCGAAGACGAGCCTCGAGCACGAGGTGCCGGCACACTTCGGGCTCGACACGCCGATCGAGCTCGCGGAAGCGATCCACGCGGGCCGCATCGGCCAGCGGCGTGTGATCGAGCTGGCGCCGATGGTCCTCGCGCAGGCTCGGACCGACGAGGTGGGGCGCGCGATCGTGCGCCGGCTCGTCTCCGAGGTCGCCGCAATGGCGCGCGTCGCGCTCACGCGGCTGGGGCTGGAACGCGAGCCGGTCGAGGTCCTGCTCGGAGGCGGCCTGCTCCAGACCGCCGAGGACGGGCTCCTCTCCGACATCGAGGCCGCGCTGGCGGAGACGGGGCCGGCGATCACCGTCCGCTCTACACGCTCGCCGGCGATCGTCGGAGCCGCGCTGCTCGGACTGGACGCGCTGCACGCGAAGCGCGACGCTCACGAACGACTACGGCAGGAGCTCGGCGGCGCCGTCGAGCAGCTGGGACGGAGGTTCGACGATGGCTGAGGTCAGGTTCGAGGGCGCGACGCGCACCTATCCCGGGACGGACATGCCCGCCGTCGACGCCCTCGACCTCACGATCGGGGACGGCGAGTTCATGGTGCTCGTCGGTCCGTCGGGATCCGGCAAGACCACGGCGCTGCGCATGCTGGCGGGCCTCGAAGAGGTCGACGACGGGGCGATCTACATCGGTGAGCGCGACGTCACCTACGTGACGCCGAAGAAGCGCGACGTTGCGATGGTGTTCCAGAACTACGCGCTGTATCCGTACCTGACGGTCGCGGCCAACATCGCCTTTCCGCTTCGGATGGCCAAGGTCGGCAAGAAGGAGCGGATGCGCCGGGTCGAGGTCGTCGCCGAACGGCTCGGGCTGAGCGAGTACCTCGAGCGCAAGCCCGCGCAGCTTTCCGGTGGCCAGCGCCAGCGGGTCGCGATGGGCCGGGCGATCATCCGCAAGCCGAGTGTCTTCCTGATGGACGAGCCGCTCTCGAACCTCGACGCGAAGCTGCGGATCCAGATGCGCGCGGACATCGCCGCGCTGCAATCCGACACCGGCATCACGACGGTCTACGTGACGCACGACCAGTCCGAGGCGATGACGCTCGGCCACCGGGTCGCCGTCCTGAAGGACGGAAAGCTGCAGCAATGTGACACGCCCAAGGAGCTGTACGCGAGGCCGGCGAACGTCTTCGTCGCCGGCTTCATCGGCTCGCCGGCGATGAACCTGTGCCCGGCTCCCAATCGTGCGAACGCCTCGCTTTCGTTCGGCGGCGTCTCCTTCCGCGTTCCGGTCGACGCCGGCTCGGGGCGGCCGATCGTGCTCGGCCTGCGACCCGAGTCCTTGGAGCTGGCCGCCGACGGCGTCCCCGCGCGCGTCGACGTGGTCGAAGAGCTCGGCGCCGACGCCTATCTCTTCTGCAGCGCCGACGTCGACGGCCAGACCGTCAGGTTGGTTGCGCGCGTGGACGCTCGCGTCGTGCCCGACCGCGGTGACCGCGTCTCGCTCCGGCCGCTTCCCGACGAGGCGCACCTCTTCGACGCCGAGACGGGGGAGAGGCTCAGCTCCTGAGCGACCTCGCGATCGACACCCCGGCCGCCGTGGTCGACGTCGATCGCCTCGACCGGAACCTCCGCCGCTGGCAGGAGGAGTGCGACCGCACAGGGCTGGCGAACCGGCCGCACATCAAGACGCACAAGTCGGTCGAGATCGCACGCCGCCAGCTCGAGCTCGGCGCGGTCGGTCTCACCTGCCAGAAGCTCGGCGAGGCGGAGACGATGGTCGACGCCGGGCTCGACGACGTCCTGATCGCCTTCAACCTCGTGGGCGAACGGAAGCTGGAGCGCCTGGCAGGGCTCATGCGCCGGGCGACTGTTCGCGTCACCTTCGACGATCCTGCGCTGCTGCCCGGCCTCGCGGGCGCTGCGCGCGCGGCCGGTGAGGAGCTCGGCGTGCTCGTCGACTGCGACACGGGCCTCGGGCGCACCGGAGTGACCGAGCCCGCCCGGGCGGCGACACTTGCGGTCGAGGCATCCCGGACGGACGGCCTCCGCTTCGACGGCTTCCTGACCTACCCGGTGTTCGCCGAATCGCGTTCCTTCCTCGAGGAGGCCGTCAAGCTGGCCGACGTCGACGTGCCGACCGTCTCGGTGGGCGGGACCCCGACGATGTGGCAGGCGGAGGAGCTGCGGCCGCTCGTGACCGAGTACCGCGCCGGCGTCTACGCGTTCGGCGACGTGAACACGATCGCCACGGGCATCGGGAGCCTCGATGAGGTGGCCCTGACCGTGCGGGCGACCGTCGTCAGCCGGCCTGCGCCGGACCGGGCCGTGCTGGACGCGGGCACGA